>JBBILU010000007.1:21288-49320 GCA_037444775.1 Candidatus Altimarinota bacterium | reverse complement strand
TAATATTTGTAAAAAGTTTATAGATTTGTGAGAATATAATTTTTCAGATGATTTATCAGTAAATATTTTAGGTCATATTTTTGAACAATCAATTTCAGATATAGAAGAACTTAAGGACAAAATAAACAAACAAGAAGAAGCAACACTTTCAAAAAGAAAAAAAGACTGAGTTTTTTATACTCCAGAATATATAGTGGATTATATAGTTAAAAATAGTGTTGGTAAAAAAGTAGATGAGTGGGAAGAAAAACTAAAAGAAAAGTATAATTTAAAGGAGGATATAACAGATAAAAATTATAATAAAAGAGCAATTTCAGTATATAGTGAACTTCAAGAAAAAGTACAAAATATAAAAGTTTTAGATCCTGCTTGTTGAAGTGGAGCTTTTTTAGTGAAAGTTTTTGATTTTTTACTAGAAAAAAATAAAGAAATTTCAAAAAAATTAGAAGATTTATCAGTTAATCAAGGTTTATTCTCAAGTGATACTTATTTTAAATCTATATTACAAAATAATATTTATTGAGTTGATTTAAATGAAGAAAGTGTAGAAATAACTAAACTTTCTCTTTGGCTTAAAACTGCTTCAAAAGGAAAAAAACTAGCAAATCTTGATAGTAATATAAAATGTTGAAATTCGCTTATTGATGACAAAGCTATTGCTTGAGATAAGGCTTTTGTTTGGGAAGATGAATTTAAAGAAGTTTTTGATAATTGAGGTTTTGATGTGATTGTTTGAAACCCTCCTTATGTAAGAAATGAAAGAATAAAAGAAATAAAACCCTATTTAGAAAAAAATTATAAAACTTATATTTGAACTGCTGATTTATTTGTATATTTTTTTGAAAAATCAATAAATGCTTTAAAAGATAATTGAATTTATTCAATTATAGTTTCAAATAAATTTACTCGTGCTTGATACTGAGAAAAATTGAGAGAATTTATTTTAAAAAATACTAGATTTATAGAATATATAGATAAATTTGAAGAATGAAAAGTTTTTGAAGATGCGACACTAGATCCTTGTATAATTACATTACAAAAATCAAAAAGTAATACTAACTTTTTATTAAAATATAATTATGAAAACTTTATAAATCAAAATACTCTTAGTTCAAAAAGTTGGGCTTTTTGAAATTTAAATATATTATCAATTTTAAATAAACTAAATTCATATAAAAAATTTATAAATGTAATATGAGAAGTAAAATCTTGAATTAAAACTTGATTAAATGAGGTTTTAATTGTTTCAGAAGAAAAAATGAATCAAATAATAAGCTGAAATTTAAAAGAAAAAGAAGTATTTGTACCATTCATAAAATGACAAGATATTAAAAAATATAATTATAAATTTGATGATAATTATTTAATTTATTTAGAATGAAAAAATTTAGATGATTTTCCAAATGTTAAAAGTTATTTATTAAATTTTAAAGATAAATTAGAAAGTAGAAGTGATATAAAATGAAAAAATAGAAAATGGTATGAATTAAGAACTTGTGCTTATTATGATTTATTTAAAAGTTCTAAAATAATTTGGCCTGATATATCTCAAGGTATGAATTTTACTTTTGATGATAGTTGAAACTTTTTAGATATGACTGCTTTTTTTGTAAGTACTAATAATAAATTCTATTTATCTTTATTATCATCAAAATTAATGGAATTTGTTTTTAAATCTATTTGATCTATTTTATGAGAAAAATGATTTAGATTAAAGAAACAATATATTCATGAACTACCAATTCCTGAAATTCCACTTTCACAACAAACTCCATTCATAGAAAAAGCTGATTTTATGCTTGATAAAAACAAAGAACTTCAAGAAAAAACAAATAAATTTTTAAATAGATTGAAAAGTAGTTTGTGAATTGAGAAATTTTCACAGAAATTAGAAAACTTCTATTTACTTACTTTTGCTGATTTTGTAAAAGAATTAGGGAAAAATAAAGTGAAACTTAGTTTGAAAAATCAAGATGAATGGGAAGAATATTTTGACAGTTATAAAAAGGAGATTTTAGAATTAAAATCACAAATTGACAAATGTGATAAAGAAATTGATGAAATGGTTTTTGATTTGTATGATTTGAACGAGGAAGAGAGGAAAGTAGTTTTAAATATTAGTTAAAATAGTATGGAATATACATATATTATTATCAATAATTGATGATAAGACTATTTATCTTTAATATCATTAATTATATCAATAATTGCTTTAATTTATACAGTTAGAGCTTTTTGGTTAAAAAAATGAGATAAATATAGAATTTCTCATTCAATCTATCCTTGTTCTTCTATTGAAAGTTCAAACTCTTATGTATCTTCTCTTACAATTGAAAACTTAAAAGATAAGCCACTAATTATATTCTGAATTTATTTAAAATTTTGAAATAATATTTTTCTTGAAATTGAAAAATTTGATGAAAAACCATATATTATACCTGCTTTTGAAGCACATCAATTTAATTATTGACCAGTTTTTTTTACTCTTTAAGTATAAATAAAGTAAATATAGAAGAATTGTTTTATAATAAAAAAATGAAAAAAGAATTTATAATTGAAACAGTTAATAATCGTTGATTTTTAATAAGTAAATTTTTTCATAACTTTTCAACATGAATAATAATGCCAATTAGGTTTTATTTATATGAAAAATCATTTTGAGACAATATAGATTATATTATAGATTTTGATAATTGAAAGAATCTAATACCTATTTATGTATGAAAATATAGTTGGTGAAATACAATAAAATTTCCAAAAAAAAGACTTACAAGTTCAAAAATGATTGAAAAATATCTATTTGAATTAAAAGATAAATGAAAAATTAATTTTTCATTTATAAAAATAATTAAATGGAAAGAAGAAATTGAGAAAAAATTTGATTTAGAAAAATTGAAAAAATCTGAAGAAAAAATTAATAACACAGCGAATTTTATTGAATATTTTGTAATTGGTAGAATATATACAATATTTCAAAATATAAAAACTAATATAATAAATAGTAAAGTTTACAAAAAAATTAAATAAAAATAGATAATAATCATAAAAATCAACGAAAAATTTATAAACATAAATAGACAAAAATTAGAAAAACTTCTTTCCAGAGCCTAGATAATTAAGCTATTTAAAAATTTAATACATAAAAATATGGAACAGCAAAATAATATAATCATCTATAACACAAGTGACTGAAAAACTTCAGTTGCTTTATATTCAAGAGATTGAAATATTTGGATGAATCAATCTCAAATAGCAGAACTTTTTGACACCTCTAAACAAAATATAGGATTACATATAAAAAATATTATAAAAGATTGAGAATTAAGCCAAGATTCAGTTGTAAAGAATTACTTTACAACTGCTTCAGATTGAAAAGATTATAATGTTTCTTATTACTCTTTAAAAATGATTTTAGCAATTGGTTTTAGAGTAAAAAGTTTTAGATGAATTCAGTTTAGGCAATGGGCTATAGAAAATTTACAAGAATATATGGTGAAAGGTTTTGTAATGGATGATGAAAGGTTGAAAAATCCTCATTGAAGAACTGATTATTTTGATGAACTTCTTGCTAGAATTAGGGATATAAGATCATCTGAAAAGAGATTTTATCAAAAAGTAAGAGACTTATTTAAACTTAGTAGTGATTATGATAAAACTATTAGATGCTGATAAAGAAGAACTAAAGGAATTAGAAGAAATTGAAAAAAAGTTAATAAAAAAAATTAACTATTATTAATAAACCAAAAAAAATTAAAAAATTTGATTTAGTGAATAAAAATTTTAAACTACTTCCATATTTATTTAAAAATTAATTTCTAAAAATGAAAATTACAATATTTTGAACTGGTTATGTATGACTTGTAACTTGAACTTGTTTAGCTGAAGTTTGACACGAAGTTATGTGTATTGATATTGATGAAAATAAAATAGAAAATTTAAAAAAAGGAATAATTCCAATTTATGAACCTTGACTTGAAGAACTTGTTTTGAGAAATTATAAAGAATGAAGATTAATTTTCTCAACTAATCCAAAAACTTGAGTTGAGTTTTGAGAAGCTGTTTTTAGTGCTGTTTGAACTCCACCAGATGAAAATCATAGAGCAGATTTGAAATTCGTAAAAGCAGTTGCAAAAACTTTTTGAGAAAATTTGAATTCTTACAAAGTTTTTATAAATAAATCCACTGTTCCAGTTTGAACTTGAGAAATGTGTAAAAATATTATAAAACAAGAGTTAGAAAATAGAAAAGTAGAAGAATTTTTTGATGTTGTTTCTAATCCTGAGTTTTTGAAAGAATGAGTTGCTGTTCGTGATTTTATGATTCCAGATAGAATTGTTTGTTGAGTTGAATCAGAAAAAGCAAAAGAAATTATGACAAAAATTTATAAACCTTTTGTGAGAACGGAAAGACCTTTAATTTTCACAGATATAAAATCAGCAGAAATTATAAAATATGCTTCAAATGCTTTTTTGGCTACAAAAATTAGTTTTATAAATGAAATTGCTAATTTTTCAGAAATTGTTTGAGCAAATATTTCAGAAATTAGTAAATGAATGTGATTTGATGGAAGAATTTGATCTAGATTTCTTCATGCTTGAATTTGATATTGATGAAGCTGTTTTCCAAAAGATGTTCAAGCTTTAATAGAAACTTGAAAAGATTTTTGATACGATTTCAAAATAATAAAAGCTACAGAAGAAGTTAATGTAAAGCAAAAAACAATTATTGTAGATAAATTATTAAAAAAAATAAATAAATTATCTTGAAAAATAATTTCTATTTGGGGACTTTCATTTAAGCCAAAAACTGATGATATTAGAGATGCACCAAGCATTGAAGTTATTAAAAAATTATTAGAACTTTGAGTTTCACAAATAAAAGTTTTTGATCCAGTTTCTATGAATAATACAAAAAGAATTTTTGAAAATGAACCAAAAATTGTTTTTTGTGAAAATAATTATAAAGCTCTAGAAAATGCTGATTGATTGCTTATTTTAACAGAATGGGATGAATTTAGAATTGCAAATTTTGAAAAAATGAGAAGTTTGATGAATTGAAAAATTATTATAGATTGAAGAAATATTTACAATAAAACAGAAATGCTTGAAATCTGATTTGATTATGAAGGAATAGGGAAATAAAGAATAGAATAACAAAAAAATTTTTTCTTGAAAAAAAATATTTTTTTGTATAATATAAGCAAATTTAGTAAAATAATAAAAAAATATGAAATTTAATTTAGATAATTTAGTGGCAGAATATCATAGTTTGGAGGAAAAGTTAGCTGATCCAGATATTTTTCGTGATCAGAAAAAAGTTAAAGAAGTAGCAACAAGAAAAAAGTCTATTGAAGAAGCAGTAAATATTTATAAAGATTATAAAAAAGCTTGTGAAAATTTAGATGAAAATAAAGAGCTTTTGTGAAGCGAAAAAGACCAAGAAATGAGAGAATTATTAAAAGCTGATATTTTTGATTTAGAACAGAAAATCTCTGAATTTGAAGAACAATTAAAAATTTCTTTGCTTCCAAAAGATACAAGTGATGAAAAAAATATTATTGTTGAAATAAGGGCTTGAACTGGTTGAGAAGAAGCAGCATTATTTGCCTCTGAATTAACAAAATCTTATCTTATTTTTGCTGAACAAGAATGATTTAAAGTAGAAGTTTCAGAAAAAACAGAAGCTGAAAGTGGGTGAATTAAAGAAATTATTTTTGAAGTAAAATGAGAATGAGCTTATTCAAGATTCAAATATGAGGCTGGAACTCATAGAGTTCAAAGAATTCCTGAAACAGAAAACAAATGAAGAGTTCATACTTCAGCAATTACGGTTGCAGTTTTACCAGAAGTTGAAGAATTTGAAGTTGAAATAAAAGAAGAAGATTTGGAAATAAAAGCTTGTAGAGCTTCGTGAGCAGGTTGACAACATGTAAATAAAACAGATTCAGCAATTCATATGACACATAAGCCAACTTGAATTTCAGTTTTTTGTCAAGATTGAAGAAGTCAACACAAAAATAAGGATAAGGCTTTGCAAATTCTTAGAAGTAAGATTTTTACAATAGAAGAAGAAAAAAGAGCAAGAGAAAGATGAGAAGAAAGACTTTCTCAAGTTGGTTCTTGAGATAGAAGTGAAAAAATCAGAACTTATAATTTTCCACAAGACAGAGTTACAGATCATAGAATTGGACAAAATTTTTCTTGAATTCCAATGATTATGATGTGAAAATTATGACATATTATTGATGCTTTAGCTGTTGCTGATCAACAAAGAAAGCTTGAGGAAGCAGGGAAGGGAAATGCTTAAAATAAAAAAGTTTAGATTATAATCTAAACTTTTTTTGATTTTTAAAAAGATTAGAGTATAATCTTACAAGTTATTTTTAATCTAATAAATATGGTAGAAAGAAAAAATTATTTAGACAAAATAAAAAAGTGGATTAATACGGATATTATTAAAGTTATTACTGGAGTAAGAAGAAGTTGAAAAACTTACTTTATGAAACAAATAATAGAACTTTTAAAAAGTAGTTATAATATAAAGTCTGAAAATATTATATACATAGATAAAGAAGATTTAAAGTTTGATTTTATTAAAAATTGGCAAGATTTATTTGATTATATTGAAGAAAATATTGCAAATAAATCTTGAAAAATATATCTTTTTATAGATGAAGTTCAGGATATTGAATCTTGGGAAAAAACAATCAGAAATTATGTGAAAAAAGAAAATTTTGATATTTATATAACTTGAAGTAATAGCAATTTATTATCAAGTGAATTATCTAGTTTTTTGACTTGAAGATATGTAGAATTTCATATTTATCCTTTGACCTTTAAAGAATTTTTAGAATTTAGATGAACAAATAAAACAGAAACCAAAAATGAATTTATGAATTTTATTAAGTATTGATGATTTCCAGCAATTCATAAAATGGAATTTAATGATGAAATGATTTATTCATATTTATCAGGAGTTTTTAATTCTATTTTATTTAAAGATATAGTTTCTAGATACAACATAAGAAATACAAATTTGCTTTTGGATATTTTTAAGTTTATTTCAGATAATATTTGAAATATTGTTTCCACTAAAAAAATTACAGATTATTTAAAATCTCAAAAAATAAGCATTTCTTTAGATACACTTAGGGAATATCTTTTATATTTTCAATCTACATTTTTATTTAATAAAGTTCAAAGATATGATTTGAAATGAAAAAAAATATTAGATTTATTTGAAAAATATTATGTCTGAGATTTATGATTTAGAAATTATTCACTTTGATATAAGCTAAATGATATTTGACAATATTTAGAAAATCTAGTTTTTCTTGAATTAAAGACAAGATGATATGATGTTTTTGTATGAAAAATACAAGATTTAGAAATAGATTTTATAGCAAAAAAAGATTGAAAAATAGAATATTATCAAGTTTGTTATTTGCTTTTTAATGAAGAAACTATAAAAAGAGAATTTTGAAATTTGGTGAAAATAAATGATAACTATCCAAAGTTTGTGCTTAGTTTAGATGAAATTTTTACAGATAATTATAATTGAATTTATAGATTTAATATTATAGATTGGTGCTTGAAGTAAACAAAAACAGTTTAGATTACTTTTACGACATTTCTATTTTTTATTTGACAACTTTTGGAAAATAAATTTGATTTAGCTGTTAATTTTATTAAACTCATTTTTAGATAATTATTTAGAGCAATTTTATGAGTTTTTAAGTCCAAGTTTTGAATCTAACAAAACTGGTCGGATTTGAAACGGGACGATAGAATAGACAAAAATATTTTTTTTTTTGATATTTTGTGTCATTTTTTTATAATAAAATCGTTTCTAATTTTAGAAACATAATTTTGTTTATTATTTATTTTTTAATTTTTGTATTATGAAAAAATTATTTTTATTTATTTTTGTTTTTATAATTTATTTTTCTTGAAATATTTTTGCATCAGTTAGTTCTGTTTCAGAATGAAGTGTTTCAGGAAGTTCTGAGTTAGGAGATGTATGAATGTGTGCTATGCTTTATGAACCTGTTTGTTGAGAAATTGAAACTTGTTGAGTAAATCCAAGTATAAATTGAGTTCAAAATGAAATGTGTAGAATCAAAAAAGTTCAAAAAACTTTTTCTAATTCTTGTGAAGCAAATAATGCATTTGCAACTATTTTGTATAAATGAGAATGTTGAAAGATTAATGAACCAGTAGCTTGTACTATGGAAGTTAAAATGTGTTCTGATGGAGTAACTTATGTTTGAAGAACTTGACCAAAATGTGAATTTGAAAAATGTCCTTATGTTTTACCAGAAAAAACTATAAAAAAACTAGATATTCTAGTTCAAAAAATTCTTGATAAGGCAATTGAAACTGAAAAAAAATGAACTATGAAAAAAACTGAATTTATAAGTAAAATAATGGATAAGTTGATAATAATAAACAATGAAAAACCAAAAATGACAAAATTAGTTGATTATGTTTATCATAAACTACAAGATGAAAATAATACTATAAGTTCTTCTACTAGGTCTTTAGAAAATTAAAGTTTAAATCTAGCCAAAGAGTGGATTACAAAAAAAGAAGAAATTAATTTAACCAATTAATTTCTTCTTTTTTTTGTTTTCTTAAAATTTCATTTGTTTTACTAAAATGTTTACACCCAAAAAATCAATTATAAGCAGAAAAAGGACTGGGATGAGCAGATTCTAAAACAAAATGTTTTTTTAAATCTATCAAATCTTTTTTTTGTTTAGCAAAATTTCCCCAAAGCAAAAATATAACTCAATCTTTTTTATTTGAAATTTCTTTTATTATTTCATCTGTAAATCGTTGCCAACCAATTTTGCTATGACTTGCTGGTTTATTTGCTTCTACAGTCAAAATAGAATTCAAAAGTAAAACTCACTGTTTTGATAAATACTCTAAATTACCATTACCTCACCCCCTACCCCTCTCCTCAAAGGAGAGGGGAGTTTTAGAGTAAATATCTGATTGAATTTCTTTAAAAATATTTTTTAAACTTGGAGGTGGATTTATTCATTCTAAAACAGAAAAACTAAGTCAATGAGCTTGTCATTCTCAATGATACGGGTCTTGTCATATAATTACAACTTTTATATCATCAAACTTTGTTAAATTCAAAGCATTAAAAATATTTTTTGGATGAGGAAAAATAGTTTTTCAAAGTCTAATTTCTTCTTCTAAGAAAGATTTTATATTTTTCATATAGTCTTTCTCAAATTCACTCTCTAGAACCGAAAGCCAAGATTTATCTAAATTTATCATAATTATTACTTACTATTTTCTACAATGCTAAATCAACTATATTAAATAAATTTTCATAATTAGAACTTTCTCAAATATTTATAAAAACGGCTGTTTTTTCTAATAAATCTTCTTTTTTTAATATTTCTAAATAATCAAAAATTTGGGAACAAACTACATCTTGAACTTCTCATTTTTTATCTGAACAAATTCAGCTTAAAGAGACTTTAAATTTTTCTAAATCAAAATTTTCTCAAATTGCATATTCCAAAAATATTGTTTCTTTTGACTCGGAAGTAAAAGTATTAGGACAAATTATATCAGAATCATTTAGTTCTATTCCTAAATATTCTTCAGATTGTCAAGCAATTACAATTTTAAAAATATTTAAATAGTTTTCCAAAATAAATTGGATTATTTTTGTTTTATCACTTCAGTAAAAAACAGAAATTTTGTTTTCTTCTTTTTCTATTTCTCAAAGTAAAAAAAAATCTCAAGTTTTTATACTTTGTATTCAAAAACTCTTAACAAAGTTCAAAAATATTTTTTCATTTAATGCTATAATAATTTTATTATTTTTCATATTAATAATATTTACTTATAAAATTTATTTGATTATAAGAATATTTATAAAAAGTCAAAAGAGATATTTCATTGAAATATCTCTTTTTTTATTTAATAATGCTTTCTAATTCCAGCTACTTTCATACTTAATTATAGTAACTATAATTATTTCATTTAAACAAATTTTATAAATTATTTTATATTTATATTTTGAATCTATAATAAATCTATAATTATTACCGAAATCAACTCAGGAAAATGGAAAAACTTGTAATAATTCTACTGTCTTTTTTATTTTAGAGACAACTTCTTGAGCTATCTCATTATTATCTTTAGAAATAAATGAATAAATATTCAACAATTTTATTTCAGCCTTTTTTGAAAACTTAAGCTTTAACATTAACAAGATTATTAAAATCTAATTTTTTATATAAATTATCAAACACGATTTTTGAATCTACTATATTTCAAGATTCAATATCATTAATTCATTCTTGAATTTCAATAATTTCTTCAAAACTAAATCAATACCTTTTTAAGATTTCTATTCTTAACATAAATATTTAATTAAAATATATTTATGTTAATTATAATATCTTTTGAAAAATTGCAAATTTTTTAAGCTGAATAAAATTTATTTTTCTAATATATATTAAGTATGATGGCTTTAGAGAAAGAATATAGTGTTTTTTTGAAAAAAATAGTTTCTCCTAAAAGTCAAAAAAAGAGAGATTTTTGCTTAATGTTTTGATGCTATAAAAAATAATTTTACTTTCTATATTTTTCTAATATACTGTTTCTTGCAGTATTTAGAAACACTGTGATATTTTACTTTTTAACGAAATCTAGTATGAAATGGATTTTGGATTTGCTAATAAATTTATTAGCAAGTGCTTTATACGATTTCATAAAATGGCTTTTTCAAGTTATTTTATGATAAAAAAAGAAACCCACTCTATCTACTTAGTGGGTTTTCTTTTTTTAGAAACTTTTAATATTTTACTTTCATAACTAATAAGTTATAAAAATGTTTTTGGTTTTTGGTTTAAACCATTTATAATATAACCAGAAATATAATAAAAAGCAAATTTTTTAATATATTTTTTTAAAAAAAATTTTCGCTTTTCTATTTATAAGCTATCTCTACTTTTTTTTGTTTGTATATTTTTTATTTCTTCTTCAAGTTTTTTTATTGTTTTTGGTCAAATATTTCCAGCTCAAATATCATTTTCGTCTCTAATTATTTTTTTTGATTTCTGAAAAGCTATTATTGATTTCTTCGTTTGTTCTCAAAAAATTGCAGTATCTTTTCATTCAAAGAATCCAAGTTTTTTTAGTGTAATTTGTAATTCTCTAACTTTTGGAGAAACATCTCAAAATTTAATTCATTCAAAACTTTTAGCTAAGTTTGTATTATTAATTTTTTTTGTGGCTACTCCTTCTCACCCAAGGGAGAGGCTTAGGGGTGAGGGCTGATTTTTAATACTACTTTTCCCAAAATCTCATTCTAAATATTTTTTCAAAGCTATCTTTCTTGTATTTATTCACCAATATCAAGCTCAATAATCACTTTCTTTTTTTACAATTTTATTTTCTAGTTGAAATTTGTAAACAATTTTTAATATTTCATCGTTATAGATTCAATCTATTTCACCTTTATATAATGAATTTTCTTTTAAAAATTTTTGTAAATCTTTAATTAATTCAGAATCACTTTCTTTTCAAATTCAAATATTAAAAATATTAGGTACTTTTTTTAGATTTTTTACTGTCCAATTTGGAGCAGGAATTTTTTTTATATCTAAATCTGTAGAACTTCATCAAACTAAAACTTGTCATTTAACCTTTCTTTTTCACCAATATAAAGCTCTTTTTAATCATTCATCTCAGTATCACATCCAAACATCAATTCTATCATATTCATATCATCTTTCTCAAGCTGAAACTATAGCTCATCATCTATCTTCAACTGATCAAACTCAAAGTCATTCTAAATATATTTTTGTTCCAAATTTATAGCTTTCTGGACTAGCTAACATTCAAGAAAAAACTTTTTTTCAACTAGCTCATTTTATTCACTTTCAATTTAAAATTACTTCATCTTCATAATTTCATTTTAAATAATATTCTTGTCCAGGTAATGGTGAATAATAAGCTGTTACTACGAAATAGGTTTCATCTATTTTTTCTACATTTGTTTGTTTTTGAACTTCTTTTTTTTCATCATCTCAAGCAAAAGAAGAATTAAAAAATCATAAAGATAAAAAAGTTATAATTATACACAAAATAGCTATTTTTTTCATTTTTGTTTTTGTTTTAGTTTTGTAAAGTTTAAAAAGATTTTAGCATAAAAAATTTTTATAAACAAATATTTGATATAAAAAAATAAAAAAGATTGCAAACTTTTTACTATACTTTTTTTACTTTTTCTTTTTTTAAAAAAGAAAAAAAGAACTACTGAAAAAAAATGTTTTTTCCTTTTGATTTTTTTTAATTTTTTGTTAATATTTAGATGATTAATAGTAATCACAAAAATTTAATTATTAACCAATAAAAATATGTTAAAAAGAATTTGATTGTTTTTGCTTACAAATATTGCAGTAATAGTTTTGATAAGCATTATTATTTATATTGTTGAAGCAGTTTTTTGAATAAAAATTAGTTGATATTCATCAGATTATAGTTCTGTGTTAATTTATTCAGCAATAGTTTGATTTACTTGAGCTTTTATAAGTCTATTTATTTCAAAATGGATGGCAAAAAGAGCTTATAATATAGAAATTATTACAAAAGAAAAATTATTTTCTCTAACAAAAAAAGAAAAATTAGTTTATGATGTTGTAGAAAGATTGGCAAATCAAAATGGTATAAAAATGCCAGAAGTTGGTATATATGAAAGTGATGAGCCAAATGCTTTTGCAACTTGAGCAACAAAAAATTCTTCTTTGGTAGCAGTTTCTACTTGACTTTTAGACAATATGGATGAAGGAGCAATAGAATGAGTTATAGGTCATGAAATGGCTCATATTCTGAACTGAGATATGATAACAATGACTTTGTTACAATGAGTTATAAATACTTTTGTTGTTTTTGCTTCAAAAATATTAGCAAATATAGCTTCAGGATTTGTTAAAGAAGAAATGGCTTGAATTGTTAGAATAGTAGTTGATATAATCTTACAAATTCTTTTTTGAATTTTGGCTTCACTAATTGTTATGAAATTTTCAAGATATAGGGAATTCAAAGCTGATGCTGGAAGTGCAATGCTTGTTTGAAAAGAAAAAATGATTGCTTGATTAAAAGCTTTGAAAGTAATGCAAGAAAGAATGTTAACAGATGATAGTGACAAAATGGCTACAATGAAAATTTGAAGCAAATCTAAATCTTGATTTATGGCTTTATTTTCTTCTCATCCAGATTTAGATGATAGAATTAAAGCACTTGAAGAATTAAGAGTTTAAAACATAAAAAAAGTAGAAATTTAGTAATGCTAAATTTCTACTTTTTTTACATATTCAATAAATTTTCTATTAATTTAATATCTTGGTCTTCACTATATTGAATAGCATTTTGAGCTATTTGAAAAATCCATCATCTAGTTGCTAAACTATCATAATCACTAAATTCTTTTTCTATTAATCAAGCTTTCAAAGCTGATTTCACATAAGCTTCTTGCCAATTAGAAATTGTAGAATCTTTTTCTACATTTCTTGCTTTCATAATCATTTTTAGGGCTTCTGCCTTTGAAATATTTGAACTTGGTCTAAATACAGAATTTTTTGAAAAAAATCATTTATTTACTCACATTTCAATATATTTACATCCCCAATCTGAGCTTTTTACATCAGAAAATATTCCAGAACATACATTCATAATATTTTCTCCTGAAAGATTTATTGTTACTTTTGCCATTTCTTTTCTTGAAATATAATTGTTCAAACGATAATTATTAGCATTTTCTTGTAATAATATTACATCTTTATAAGCTAAAAAATCGGCAGCTAACTTTTCCTTTTTTTCATAAGCTGAAGAAAAATTTAATCATATAATTCAAAATAATAGAAAAAAAGAAATTATGTTTTTCATAAAAGTTATAATTAAAAAATAAATTTAAGCACTTTCCACAAAAAAAGAGAGTGGAAATATAATAAATCAAACGATTTTCAACTATTTTAGTGACGAAGAAAAATTACTTTTCTAATCTTAAAGCTTCTTTGTGAATAAGTTCCCAAACTTCTGTGATAAATTCTTTATTAACTCATTTATCATCTGCCTCTTTATATAAATTTTCTAAAAGTTTTTCCCATCTTTTTGGTTGTAATGCATCAGCTCACATCTTTTTTTTGATTTCTCAAATTTGTTTTACAAGTTCAAATCTTCTAGAAAATAAATAAATCATCTCTTCATCTATTGTATCAATTTGATTTCTCAAACTTTGTAGCAATTCATCTAGATCCATAATTTTTTTTGATTAAAAAATAAGATGATTCTAGTTTAATTATTTCTTTTAAAAAGTAAAAACTTTTAATTTTTTAGACAAAAAGAAAAAAATATGTTACAATGCATTTGATTTTATTTTTTAAGATTATTTTTATGAATACAAGATTAAAAATTCTCATTATTGAAGATAATAGAGATATTCAGGAATTATATAAAATATTCTTTGAAGATGCTTGATTTGAAGTTTTTTCTGCTTTTGACTGATTAAAGTGAATTTCTGATATGGTTGAAGTAAACCCAGATTTGGTTTTACTGGATTTAATGATGCCTCAAATGAATGGTTATGAAGTTTTGGAAACTATCAAAAATCTTTCTTCAATGACAACTCCAATAATTGTTTGTTCTAATTTATCACAAAAATCTGATATTGATAAGGCATATAAATCTTGAGCTGATTTATATTTAACTAAATCAGATTATGAATGAACATCTATTGTTGATAAAGTAAAAGAATTTTTAAAAGAAAAAAGAATACTTAACTAAATAATATTATGAAACTAAAAAGTAAATTAATTATTCCAATATTCATAATAGTAGCTTTGGCAATTTTAATAACTTGAATAATTGTATACTTTACTATTTTGACATATACTGCTGGAACTTGAGCTATTAGTAAAGAACTAGAACAAATAGCAAATAAAGTTATTATTCTATATGCTTTATCTGCAATGTCTGTTTTTTTACCAGTTTATTTTTCCATTTCTATCTCAGTTAGAAGAGTTATAGAGCCACTTACTAGATTAAAAGAAGTAAGTGAAGAAATAGAAAAGTGAAATCTTCAAATTAATATGAATGAAGCTTGGACTCAAGATGAAGTTGGAAAAGTTGCTGGAGCTTTTAAGAAAATGGTTTACAAATTAAGAAAGGTTGACGAAGAAATAAAAGAACAAGTAATAAAACAAACTGAGGAAATTGTTGAACAAAAAGAAAAAATCCAAAGCTTTAATATAGAATTACAAAAGTTCAAACAGGCAGTTCAAAATGCATCAGATTATATTACAATTCTTGATAGTAATATGCTTACTATTTATGTTAATAATTCTTTCAAAGAAGATTTGTGATATTCTGATAAAGATGTAATAGGAAAAAATCCTTTTAATTCATGGAGACAAGAAGAAAATTATTCTAGATTTAAAGAAATTTGGGAAAAACTAAAAAATACAAAGGACCCATTAACTGTTGAATGTAATACTATAAAATCTGATAAAAGTGTTTTTGTTTCTAGAGTTCATATAACACCAATTCTTAATGATGAAGATGAGATAATTTATTATCTTTTGGTTGAACATGATGTAACAAAAGAAAAGGAAATAGAAAATGTTAAAAATGAGTTTGTATCAATAGCAAGTCATGAGTTAAGAACACCAATGACAGTAATTAATTGATTTGTTTCTGTGTTACTTCAAGAAAAATTTTGAAATTTAACTGAAGAACAAAAAAATTATTTATTTAGAATTCAAGAAAATACAACAAGACTTATAAATATTGTAAATGATATGTTGAATATTTCTAGATTAGAATCAAATAAATTAGAACTAAAAAGTGAAGAATTTGATATTTCAGAATTAATTATTGATATTGTTTGATCATTTCAAATTTTATGAAAAAATAAATGATTAGAAGTTCTATGTGAAACTTTTCCTTTAAATATTGTATCAGACAAAGAGAAATTAAGACAAGTTTTTATTAATTTAACTTGAAATGCTTTGAAGTTTACCGAAAAATGAAGTATAAAAATTATTTTAGAAAAAAAAGAAGAAAGCTTTAAAGTTTCAATAATTGATACTTGAATTGGAATTAGTAAAGATAATTTGTCTAAATTATTTACAAAGTTTTCTCAGATAGATTCAGCCTTGCAAAGAAAAGTTGATTGAACTTGACTTTGACTTGCCTTTTCTAAGCTATTAATAGAAAAAATGTGAGGTAGTATTTGAGTAGAAAGTGAATTGTGAGAATGAAGCACTTTTTGGTTTTCTTTACCTTTAATGAAAGTTTTGAATAATTAAGTAAAAAATAGTTTTGATAAATTTAGAAAAAATGTATAATAATAAAAATTAATTTTTAATAAAATATTTATGGATGTTATAAAAAGATATAAAAAAGACAAAATGATGAAAAATATTTTTATCATTTGTATTAGTCTACTTTTAGGTTTTTCTATAAATTCTTTTGTTTTAACAAGTAATTATTGACAAAGTTTGAAAACAAATTTACTTGAAACAACATGACAAGTTGAACAGAAAGCCGATTTCTTTTTAGAAAACATAAAAGATTCAGCTAATCCGATGGTAAAATTGAGAGCTTGAAAAAATCTTGATTTGGTAAATTCAGCTTCTTTTTGAATAGTTTTTAATCCAGAAAATGTTGAAATAAAAGATGTTTTTTCTAAAATTTATTGAGTTAATATTAAGAAGTTAGAAAATGAAAAGGGAATTGCAACAATAATTTTAACTTTTGTACCTTGAACTAATATATCACTTTGAGAAGACATTTTAACTTTTTATATAGTAAAAAAAGAACAAAAAACAGAAAATATTAATATTCTTAATGCAAATTTCAAAGATTCTTTAGGAAAAATTTATGAACTTACAACAAGTTGAGTAGCTTTTTAAAATAAAATAAATGATTTATATAATAAAATTATCTCCAGAAATTACAATAAAATCCAGATGAGTTAGAAAAATGGCAGCTTTGAAGTTGAAAAAAAATATTCTTTCACATTTTGAATTTAATAATATAGAAGCCAAAATAAATGAAAATTGGGATTTTATAAAAGTTGAAACCAAAAATAATATTTGAATTAATTTTTTTCAAAATATTCCATGAATTGCAAATATAGTTGAAGTTGAGAGATTTTCTATCAAAAATATTTCAGAAGAAAATATTTTTGATTTTATTTTTGATAACATAAAAGATTTTTATTTAGATAAGATTTCTTGAAAAACTTTTGTTGTAAGAGTAAAAAGAGTTTGAAATCATAATTTTTCTTCAGTAGAAATAGAAAAATATTTATGATGAAAATTTTTGCAGAATGTACCAAATTTAAAAGTAAATTTAAAAAATCCAGAATTTATTATAAATCTTGATATAAAAAATGAAGAAGTTTTTGTTATAAAAGACAAAATAGAATGACTTTCTGGTTATCCTGTTTCTTTTCAATGAAAAGTTTTGAGTCTAATTTCTTGATGATTTGATTCGAGTGTTAGTAGTTTTCTTATGATGAAAAGATGATGCGAAGTTGATTATTTATTTTTCAATTTGTGATGAAATGCTCACGAAGTTTGAGTAAAACAAGTTTCTCAATATTTATGGAAAAATTTTTCTGTTTGATACAAAAGAGCAAAATTTATAACTGTGAATTTTGAAGAATTAATTTCTGAACTTTTAACAAAAGTAGATCATAGTTTGAGATGAGTTTTGTTAAAAAGAGCAATGTTAAAAGTTTCTAGCAGAATCGCAGAATATGCAAAATATGAAGCAATTGTTAAATGAGATAGTTTATGACAAGTTTCAAGTCAAACTTTAAAAAATCTAAATGTTATAAATAAAGCAAGTGAAACTTTAGTTTTGAGACCTTTAATTTGATTAAATAAACAAGAAATTGTAAATATAACTCAAAAAATATGAACTTATAATTTTTCTTGTAGTATGCCAGAATATTGCTGAATTATATCAGATAAACCAAGTATTGCTTCTATAGAAAAAGAGGTTTTGGAACAAGAACAAAAATTATGAAACGAAGTTTTGGAAAGAGCTTTTTTATGAAGAAAAATAGAAAATATAAAAGATCTATTTTTAGAAGTTAATTCTTGTGGGAAAATAGAAGTTGTAAATTCTGTAAATTCTGAGATTATTATAGATTTAAGAGAAGCCGATAAAATAAAGAAAAACTCATTACAAAAAATAATCAAAATTGAAAATGAAATCTTAGAAATTCCATTTTTTGAAATAAATCATAAATTTCCAAAATTAGATCAAACAAAAAATTATTTATTTTATTGTGATAAATGAGTTTTGTCAGAACTTCACTCTTTATATTTACTAAATTTATGATTTCTAAATATAAAAATATTTAGACCAAAATAAAAGAGTAGAGATAAAAAATTTTTTATCTCTACTCTTTTATTTCACTTATAAACTTCACCAATATTTCTTCAACTATTTTATACAATTCAACTTTCTTTTGAGAAACCTTGTCTTCGGATTTTTCTAAAGCTATTCTGTTTTTTACTATGCTAGAAAGCAAGGAATTTAGAATTTTTTCTTTTTGTGCTTGTTCCAATTTCTGAAATTTCTCACTTTCAACTATTTTTGTTAATTTAACAGTAATTTTTTCTCTAATTAATTTTTCTATTTTTGTTTCTAAAGAATTATTATTTTCCTTGATTTTTTCTTTTATATTAGACATTTTCTCAGCTAAAGCTTGTTCATTTTCTGAAAGAGCTATTTTGATATCTTTTTTATCTTTTGAAAAAATTACATCTTGTTTTATAAAATCCATATAATCATCTAGTTTGTCTTTTTTTACATAAATAAGCAAACTTTTATAAACATCCTTTTTCAAAAGTAAAATATCTTTTTTAATTTCATCTTGTTCTTTCACTGAATCTTTTGTAGAAAGTAATTCTTCTAACTTGCTTTTTTCTGAATTATAATCAGAAATCACAGAATTTATTTTTGAATTATCATCACTATTTAAATTTTCTAAGAAAAAATTTTTTAATCATTTATTCTCTTCTATGAATTGTTTTGTTTTTTGATTTAAATTAATTTCTTCTTTTTTTAATTCTATAATATTATTTTTTAGCTCTTTTATGCTAAGTTCTGAAGTTTTTACTTCTGTTTGAGAAGCAAAAGTAAATCAAAAAAAGCTTATAAAAACTAAAAAAAATAAAAATATTTTTGATAACATTTTTTATAAATAAATATTTAATTCTAAAAATTAGAAGTTTGAAAAGTTATAAATTCCCAAGGCTTTTGTTTTATTTATTTCTAAACAAAATTCTAATTTTTTAGTGAATTAATACTATATTTTTTTAAAAATAAATCAAATTTTTGGAGTGAAAACTTTGTGAAGATTTTTTACTTAAGAAATTTTTATAAATCAAACTTTTGATCTACTGAAAAAATCTTTATTAAGCAAATAAAAAATAATTCAAGAAATAGCTCAAAATAAATGTCATTGCCAACTTATTTCGGGATTTATTCAAATTGCAACATTTATAATTATTGCTAGAATTCCAGCTTTGTATTCAGGATTTTTTTTACTTTTTAATTCAAGAGTATAATAAGCAAGTAATGCCATAGCAAAACCACTTATTCAAATATGGTTTTTATCTGTCAAAATTGTAAGCAAAAATCATATAAAAATTGATGAAAATATGAAAAAAGCTAAAAATCTTTTTCTTCACAAGAAATGTTCTACAATATTTCAAAAATAGTAAATAAAAAAAGAATTCATAATTAAATGCAACATTCATCAATGCAAAAATTCTCAAATAAAAAATTGACAAAAATAAATTAAATAATTTCATTGTTGCAAAAAATAATTATTTACTCAAAACTGAAGCAATTCAGGTTTTATGAAACTTGCTAAAGTAAATATTACAGATAGGATTATTAAAATATTTGAAATTGTCATATATTTTTAGATTATAATTTATTTTTTTAATCTCTTTTTTCTAAAAAATCTTCAAAATCCATAATGTTTATATGTTTTATTCCCTCATAAGTATTTCAAAAAGTATCATCTAAACTAATTACAATTTTCTCATAATTGTCAGCTATTTCAAGTAAATTTCAAAATTCTCTTTTGGCAACTTTTTCATCACTTATAATATATGAAACCTGAATATATAACTTTTCTCAATTTTTTTCTGCAACAAAATCAACTTCTTTTCAAGCTAATTCTCAAACATAAACTGTATATTGAAACTTTTTTAGATTTATAAAAACAATATTTTCAAGAATTTTTCAAATATCAAATGAGTAATTAAATCAAAAAATATTTCTTATTCAAATATCTGAGAAATAATATTTTCAAACATATTCTAAAATTCTTTTTCATTTTAAGTCATATCTTTCAGCTTGATGAATCAAGAAAACTATTTTTAAAAAATCTATATATCTGCTTATTATACTACTTGAAATTGAACTATCAAATTGAGTTTTAAAATAATTTGAAATATTAGAACTGGAAACTAGGCTTCAAACAGTGTTTCCTAGAAATTTGCTTAATTTTTCTAAAACAGAAATATTTTTTACTCAAAATCTATCAACAATATCTCTTAAAATAATAGAATCTCAAATAGTTTTTAAATAATTGATTTTATACTTTTTATCTACAAAATATACTTCTGGTAAACCTCCAAATTCACAATATTCCCTAAATACATCTTTTTTTGAAATATTTTTTTCTATAGAAAAATCTAAATATTCATTAAAAGAAAGAGGAAAAATATCAAAATTTATATATCTTCAAGTCAAAAAAGTTGCTAATTCTGAAGATAATAATTTAGAATTACTTCAAGTTATTATAATTTTGTATTTTTTTAAAGTAAAAACTTTTCTTATAAATAATTCCCAGAAATTGATATCTTGGATTTCATCAATTGCAATATATTCTGTGTTTGGATTTTGTTCTAAAAATAAATTGAATAAATCTGCTAATTCTATGTTTGATTTTATTTTATTATACTCATCAAGTTCTTTGTTAAAGTAGAAAAAATTGTTTTTTTCTTTTAGAAAATCAAGTAATACATAACTTTTTCAAACTCTTCTTTGTCAAGTAAGTACAAAAATAGCATTATTATTAACATAATTTTGAAGTAAATTATAATAGTAATTTCTTCTAATTATTTGAACAGAATTTATATATTCTAAACTTTCTTGCAGTATTTTTTTCATATTTACTTTTTAATAAAAATAATTATTCTTATTATAGAACAAAAATACTAAAAAAGCAAATATTTTTCTATGTGTAGAAAAATATTTAACTTTTCTCACAAAATTCTTTTATCCGTTTTCCTTTCACTTGCTTAATTCCATGAGCAAGTTTTTTTGTTTATCATCAAAAAATTTTCTTCAAAAAACTTTTTTCATAGCTGTAGAGATGTTTTTGCCAAATATCTCTACATTCTGCATTTTTTCCTTCACTTGGAGTAATTAAATATACTATTTTCATTTTCTTAGTCTAAAGTAAAAATAAATTCAAGCAAAAAGCATTGGCAAGCTAAGAATAGTTCACATTGTTAGAAATCAAAAAATATATCAAATATTTTCATCGGGCTGTCTAAAAAATATTTCTACAAAGATTCTAAAAACTGCATAAAAAATTAAGAATAGTGAAGCAATTTGTCAAGGGAATTTTCTTTTGTAATAAACATAATTCAAAATAAAAAACAAAACTATTCATTCAAGAAACATCTCAAGAAGTGGAGAAGGGAAGTATCAAATTCAATTCTTATAAACAGCAAAAATTCAAGTATAAGGAGAATATCAAAGTAATTCTTGATTTAGATAATTTCCAATTCTTCAAAGTCAAATTCAAATTGGTAGAACAGCAGTTATTTGATCAGCTAAAGAGTAAAAATTAATTTTATTTTTTTTAGCAAACCAAAGCATTGTAATCAAAACTCAAATTACTCAACCATGGAAACTCATTCATCACTCCCAAACTTTTATTATATCTATAGGATTTTGTAAAAAACTTCCTAAGTCATAAAACAAAATATAGCCAAATCTTCAACCCAAAATTACTCATAAAAAAATATACAAAAATAAATCTTCAAGCAATTTTCATTCAATAACTTTTCTTTTTTTTATTATGTAATATCAAGCTAAAAATCCAAGAGCATACATCATTCAATAATAAGTTGGCTCAATCGTTAAACCAAAAATTTCTATACTAAATATTGTCATAAGAAAGTTTTTAAGAATTAAATTTTTTATATTGTAATCAAAAAAAAATATTTTCCAATCTATTTTAGATAATTGATGTTTTCTTTATTTAATAAGCAAAAATCTAGTATTAATTAATTAGATTTTATTTAAGAAATAATTTACTTGACATTATATCAAAAATGTTGTCTAATATATATTGTGAAATGAGAAAAAATTATTTTATTTCCAAATAAAAATAAAAGTTTATGAAAATAATCAACATAGAAATTGATTTACAAAAAATCACTGCGATAACTACATTATCTGCTTTTTTACTTTCAAATATTTTTTCATTTGATGTTAGTGCTGATAATGACAGAATTTCATATCCACTAAAAGAAATTTCTAAACTTGAATGTAGATTTGAAGATTTTTCTAAACTAGGGCCTGATTGTAAACAAAAGTTGCCTATTTTAAAAACAAGTGAACGGAAAAAGTATCTTTCATTAAATGGATGATATAATGATTTTACCAGAATTTATACTGTGCTTTGGGGAGCAAGTTATAAATACTGATGGGATGTTTGATATGGATGACATCAATGAATTGATATTGCAACTGCGAAAGGAACCCCAGTTTATTCTATTGCAGATTGAACTGTAATTTTGGCCTCAGATCAAACAGGTTGGTGAAATGCTGTTTCTATAAAACATACAATTAGAGGGAAAGTCGTTTATTCTAATTACACACATTTATCAAAAATATCAGTTTCTAAATGAGATATTATAAAAATGTGAGAAAAAATTTGAGAAGTTTGATCTACTTGAAATTCAACAGGAAATCATCTTCATTTTCAAATTGATTTAGATACACCGTTTCATCCTTATTATTATGATACGAAAAAATGTCCATATAGTTATTATGAAATTACAGAATGAGGATTATGTTTTGATGAATTACAAAAAAATACTATAGATCCTATTAAATTTTTTGAAACAGATTGAAAAGTTCTTGATGAAGTTGAGCAATCTAATGTTAATATTTCAAGAAGTAATTTTTCAGATGAAGAAGTTAAAGTAGAAAAAAAAGTAGTTACTACAACAACTAAAACAAACTCAAATAATTGAGAATTAGATATATTTGAGAGAACAGTTTATAAAGGATATTCTACTTCTGATATAAAAGAAGTTCAAAAAGTTTTTAAAAATCTTTGATATTATAATTGAGAAATAGATTGAAATTATGATAATATTGAAAAATCTATAATCAAATATCAAATAGAACAAAAAATTATATCTTCCAAAGACCAGGATTGAGCAGGTCGGTTTTGACCAAAAACTAGAGCAGTTGTGAAAACAGATTATATTAAATACTTAGCTTCTAATAAAGATTCTTCAAAAGAAGAAATTGTGAGATATGTAACTCCAACAGAAGAAAATTATGCAGTTACAAGAAGTAATGTAACAACAGAAAAAGTTGAAAGAGTAAATATGCTTTCAAGAGAAGAAATTGAAGCAAAAGAAGTTAATGATTTTATTACAACTCATACTTTGGATTATAATTTGAGTGTTATTTGATGAAATATTAAGGTTTGAGAAAAAGCAAAATTACATTTAAGTATAAAAAATAAAAAGTGAAAACCGTTTAATTGAAGTTTGCCAGCAAGTGTAACTTTTGATTATGATACTGACAAAGTAGGAGTTTTCCCTGTAAGTATGTATTATTTCACAGATTGATATAGAGATATAGAAATAAATTGATTAAAGTCATGAAATACAGATTTCAAAATAAAAATGTGAAATACAACAATTAAGTCTTATGCTTTGAAAGTTTACTCTGATGATTCAGTTGTTTCTCCTAAATATTGAGAAATAAATTTAGCAAAAACTTCTGTTATTTGAGAAGAGAAAAAAGGACTTGTTATATTCAAAGATTGAGCTTGAAAAAGTATTATAAATATGTCTTTTAATTGAACTTTTAAATTAGATTGATGAAACTCAGTATTATTCTGTAGAAAAAACTGAGCATTAAAAGATTTAGAAAAACTAAAAAATTCTTCTTGTATAGATACTGATTATTCAACAATTTTGGAAGCTAACTATAAAGATACAGTTTGAGGTTTATTATTATTTGATTATAAAGTTTTGAAATCTTGAAAAAATACTGTTAAACTTTTATGAAAAAGTAGCTGAAAAGTTTATTGAAGTATTGAAGTAACCGGTTCAGAGCCAAAATGATTAACAAAAAATTATGAATATTACAACGAAACTATAAAAATGTTAAAAGCTTGAGTTGTAGATTGAGTTAATAGTGGATACTTTTTAGAAACTAGAAATGTTACTTGAGAAGATACTTTATCTTGGATAGAAAACAGTTTACAAAATATTATCCAGAATTCAACTGATAAAAATATTTTACCTCAAGCAAAAAAGAATTTAGTTGAAGTTAAGAGAGATAAACTTATGTTAACAAAAGAGTTAACAAGAAAAGAATTTTTGGATAAAGCTTATAAATATTTAGTTTTTTCAAAAAATTCTGTAAAAATCAGTATTAATTATTCAGATTTAACAAAAGAAGATAATATAAAAGCTAATGCAATTTTTGACAAAAATAATACTTGGAGAGACCAGTTTGGGAATAGTTATTTTAGACCAAATGAAAAAATAACTAGATGAGAATGAGCATATTTATTGTCAGTAACTCTTGATAAATGAAAAGCAGTTTATTTAACTGTTAGGTAGAAATAATATTATTTAAAATAAATAAATGAAAAATGAAAAAATTTGGAAAGATAAAACTTTCTGTTCTTTTAAAAAACTCCGAAAATAAGTTGAGAAAGAAAAACAAAAAGCTTTTAAACTGAGAAAATAATTAATTACACACTATAAACTTAACAATTAATTATTTGGATATGAAAGTAAAAATAATGAATTGAAAAAATGCTTTTTTAAAAGCAAAAACAAAGACAGTTACTAAAATGAAACTAAAAGCTTTAAAATTCTCTTTAGAAAAACAATTAGAACTATCTACAGCAATAGCAAGACTTGCTAGAGCAACTTGATTTGGCAGAAAAGCTTTTACAGAAAATGCTTTAGCTAAACAAATGGAAATGTTGAATTTATGAAATGCATCTATTTTATTTTCTAAGTTTTAATCTAACTTCCAACTCTAATGATTTTGTATATTGCAAAAAATCTTTAGATTTAATATATAATTTAGATAAAAAATAAGATTTTTCTTTTATGAAAAATCTTATTTTTTATGAAAATTTTAAAACGGAGTTTATTTTTGAAGTTAAAGTAAATAAATCATTTTTTACTTCTACAACATCTTTTTTTAGTTCTGAGTATTTTTCAAAAGAATTATTTGTTAATTCTTCTTGTTCTCAAAAAATAAATTCAGTATTTGTCGCAAGTGCTTCTTCCAAAAAGTATTGAACTTTGTCAATTTTTGTATCAAGAATATTGAATTTTTCTTCAATTTTTTCTTCAAGAGAAATTTGGACAGAATCAATTTTTTTATCAAGAATAGCAAATTTATTTTCAAATTTTGTATCAAGATTTTCAATTTTTTCTTCAATATTTTTATTCCATTTTTGTTGGTCTTGTATAAAAGACAATAAAATATTTGTTAATTCTTTGATTTCAGATTTATTTTCTTGCATAAAGTAAAAATTATTATTTAATGTTTAGAATATATGCTTTTATAAAAGAAAATCAAAAAAGTTTTTGAAAAAGTGTTAAAAACTAATATATTTAGATTAATTTTATTACCAAAAATATTTATGCAATTAATTAATCTTTCAATCGACAAGTCTAAATTAAATCCATATTTATCAAATACTCTTTTACTCAAAATAGAGGAAACTTTGAAAAAATGAGAAAAAACTATCTTGTATTTAAATAAAAGATGAGAATTTTCTTGTCTTGTTTGTAAAGATTGTCAAAGTTTGGAAAAGTGTAAATATTGTGACACTTTGCTAAATGTTCATAGAAAACCTGCAAAATTACTTTGTCATATTTGTTCTTATGAAAAAGAAATTCCTATAAAATGCTCCAACTGTTTTGGTTCAAATCTTGAAAAAGTTTGAGTTTGAACAGAACAAATAGAAATAGCTTTAAAAAAGTATTTTCCAAAGGCAAAAATATTTAGATTTGATACTGATTCAATGAAAACAAAATCTTCTAAAACAGAAGCTATTAATGAGGTAGAAAAAGCAGATATTATTATTTGAACAAAAATGATAACTACTTGATTTAATTTTTCTAAAGTTGGTCTTATTTGAGTTATTTTAGCTGAACAAGAACTTCAAATCCCAAAATATGATGTTGAAGAAAATTTATATCAAAATATAAAACAACTTCTTTGAAGATGAGGAAGAGTTTGACAAGAAACAGATTTTGTAATTCAAACTTTTGTTCCAGATAATGCTTTAATTCAAAATATTGCATTCTGAAATTATAAAGAATTTTTTAATTTTACTTTGAATGAAAGAAAAACTTTTCATTATCCTCCTTTTTGTGAACTTCTTTATTTAGAATATAAAGACTTAAACAAAGAAAAAGCTTTAGAATTTATTATGCAAATAAAAAATAAATTGGATTTAGAAAATTCTTCAAAAAGTGTAGAAATTATTTTTAACACAAATTGTATTAAAAAATTTAACGAATTTCATTATAAAATTATTTTAAAATGACAAAACTTAAGAGATTTTTTGTCTTGTATAAAACCAGAAATTATGAGAAATAGATGACTTGTTTTAATCCCATCTTAGAACATAAAAAATTTGCTTATCATTTTGATAAAACAATTTTTCTCGTGAAATCTCAAAGTCATAAAAGTAGAATTCAAGCTAGATAGTACAAATACCAAGTTGTCTAAAATTTATTTTTTAATAGCTATTACTTCAATTTCAATATCACATCAATGCTTAACAGTAGCACTAATTTCAACTAAAGTACTAACTGGTTTTGAATTAGCAAAATATTTATTTCTAATTGGAGAAATTTTTGAAAAATCAGAAATATTTCTAACATAAATCACAGCTTTAATAACATCATCAAGACTTGCTCAACTTTCAGCCAAAATTTTATCAATATTTTCAAAAACAAAAATTGTTTGTTTTTCAATATCATCTGGAGCAACAGGATTTCCATCTTTATCCATAGCAATTTGTCCTGTTACAAAAATCATTTTGTGACTTCATAAATCAACTTCAATTCAGTGAGAATATGCTCACATTGTTGGAGTAAAACTATTTGGAGATAAAATTTTCTTTTTCATAATGTTATTTGTTAATTTTATTTTTCATACAATTTTTTTTAATTAGAAAACTATCTAAAATTTCTTTTATTTTTGAGTCTGATATACTTTCTTGTTCAGATTTTGAATAAATAGTCAATAAAATCAAAGTATCTTCATTTTCATAATATGTAATAGTTCTATATCATCAACTTTTTCACTTATTATTATCTGAATTTCTAAGTCTAATCTTATAAAATCAATTTCAAAGGTTAATTCATTGTTTTGGATTTTCTTTTAAAGAAATCAATAAAAACAAAAATATTTATTAATATTTTTATATTTCTTTCATAGAACCTTAAAATTTTCCTTGAAATTTTTTGTTAATTTTATCTCCATATTATAATGTTTTTAAAAAAGTTTCAGCATTTTCTAATTCAACTTCTCATTTTTTATATGATTTTAGTTCTTTTACTGCATTTATTAAACTATCTTCTAGTTTATTATAATGCTTTTCTACTTTTCTGATATTCACTGATTTAAGAGAAGAAATATAATTCATAAGTGATTTAAG
>JBBILU010000007.1:13551-21188 GCA_037444775.1 Candidatus Altimarinota bacterium | reverse complement strand
CTTTTCTGATATTCACTGATTTAAGAGAAGAAATATAATTCATAAGTGATTTAAGTCTAAGTTATTTCAAATATCAAGTGTTAATGTAGTCATAATTAATTGTTAATTTATATTTTTGTGTAGTATAAATAAATTAATTTGATTTATAAATTTTTTAATCAATAAAAACTTCTTTTTCTTGTAATTCAATTTTTAAAGTTGCTCAAAGAGCAATCAAAAGTTTTTGTAAAGTTTTCATAGAAATATTTTGATTTCAAGATTCTATTCTTGCTACAATTGATTGAGTAGTATTTGCTCTTTTGGCTAATTCAAGTTGTGAAATATTCTTTGATAATCTCGTTTTTTTTAATTGAATTGATAAAAATTCTTTTTGAAAAGACTCTTGATACATCTTTTCAAGTTCAGGATCTTTTTTAAACAAATCAGCTTTATAGTCATCAAATGTTCTCATATTTTAAAATTTATAAAAAATAAACATTAGTAATATAGCATATATGCTATATTTTTCAAGTTTTTTTCAAAAAATCATCTTTATATTTTAATGCTAAATCAATATCTTTATTTTTAAGTTTAGCATATTTTTTTATTATTCAATATAGAAGAATAATTTTATTTCATTCATAAGTAAAATAAAATATTCTTGAAATATTAGAAGATTCTTTTATTCGTAGCTCATAAAGTTTGTCTTTTATAAATTTAATATCTTCATATCAAATAAATCAATACTTAAGGTTTTCTATTCTTCATAAAGCCTTGCTAAGCATTTTTTTGTTTTTAAGATGAAGTTCATTGAAAAACTCTTCTATTGGACAGTCTCAATTTTCTTTTTCATAATGAATTATTTCTTTCATAATTTTGAAACTTAGAAATTAATCAATAAAAACTTCTCTTGGTTTACTTCAATTACTTGGTCAAACAACTCACAAATCTTCTAAAATATCAAGAATTTTTGCAGCTCTTCAATAACCAAGTCAAAGTTTTCTTTGGATTAAACTTGTACTTCATTTCTTTGATTCTCTAACTACTTCCATAGCTTTTTCAATTATTTCTGGATCTTCTTCTTGCTCTCAAGAATAATTTTCTAAAATACTTCATTCTAATTTTGATTTTCAGCTTGTTATAGAATCATCTTGAAGATTTTTCAACATATCTGGATCAATTGTTAATTTCAATTGATTTACAACTGCTTCAACTTCATGAGTTTCAACATAAACTCATTGAACTCTTTCTGGTTCCATTGATCAAGTAGGGAAGTAAAGCATATCTCACATTCCTAGTAAATCTTCAGCCCCAGCTTTATCAATAACTGTTCTTGAATCAATTTGAGAAGCAACTGTAAAGGCTACACGAGAAGGAATATTTGCTTTAATAAGACCTGTAATTACATCAACACTTGGTCTTTGAGTTGCGATAATTAAATGCATTCAAACAGCTCTTGCCATTTGTGCAATTCTAGCAATTGAAGTTTCTACTTCTTTTTTATCTCAACTCATCATTAAATCTGCAAGTTCATCAACAACCATTACAATATATGGCAACTTTTGTTCTGCTGAAACTTTTTCGTTATATTCCTCAACATTTCTTGCATTAATATTTTTTGCTAAATCATATCTTCTAAGCATTTCTGCAACACACCATTTCAAAGCATTTACAGCTTTTGCAGGATTTGTAATTACTGGACTCAATAAGTGAGGAATTCAGTTATAAACTGAAAGTTCTACCATTTTTGGATCTATCAAGATCATTTTTAAATCACTTGGAGAAAATTTATAAAGCATAGAAAGTAAAAAAGCATTCATTCAAACAGATTTTCAACTAGCAGTCTGCCCAGCAACAAGCATATGAGGCATCTTAGTTAAGTCTCATATTACAGGTTCTCAATTAACATTTTTTCAAAAACAAAGAGGAATTTTTATTTTCGGATTTGTAAAATTTTTTGAAGAAATAATTTCCTTTAAAGAAACAACTTGTCTTTGAGGATTTGGAACTTCTATTCAAACAACTCATTGTCATGGAATTGGAGCTTGAATTCTGATACTTTTTGCATGTAAAGCCAGAGTTAAATCTTTTTTTAGATTTTCTATACTTTGAAGTTTTACTCAATCATTTGGTTTTAATCTATATTGAATTACAGTTGGTCAAACATTAAATCATTCCATTGTTACTTCAATTTTGAATTGAAGCAATTTTTCTTGAATTTCTAGCTCTTTTTGTCTAACTTCGTTTAAATCAACTTCACTATTTCATCATTTATTATCAAGCAAATTTATATTTGGTAATTCCCATGAAGTGAAATTATTTGAAGTATTTATTTTTTGTGGACTTGAAAAATCTTCACCTTTATTTGATTCTTTTGTTCAAAAAAAATCTTTCAGTTTTTCAGGAACTTTTTTTTCTATTTCAATTTTTTTAGGAATATCTCTTATTTCTAATTGTTTTGTTTCTCTAGCTTTTTTTAGTTCTTCTTTTTCTCTTTTTAATTCTTCAATCATTTGAGTTAATTCATCTTTTTTCTTATCAAACTTATCTTCTTTTTTATCTTCTTTTCTACTTAATTGAAACAAAGTTTCTTTTTTAATTTCTTCCTTTTCTTCGTTTAAATTATTTGTAAAAGTTGATTTAATATCAGAAATAGTAGGAACATTTCAAACAACTTTTTTTGTAAATCTTACAGGAGAAAATCTAAAAAGGATTATCAAAGATAAAACAAAAAGTATAAAACAGACAAAAAGTGTAGATTCAAGTCAAAATAAATTTTTTAAATAATTAAAAAAATTAAAATATCCTACATAATCATTAAAAATAAATCATAAAAAAGTTGTAATAGAAAAATAATAAAATATTAAACCTATAAATCTAAGTAAATTGAAATGGTGTCATTCATCTTTGAACATAAAAATTGCAAGTAAAATTAAAACAGGAGAAAAAATCCATTTATAATAAACTCAAAATAAACTTCAAATTCATAAATAAAGATAATGTCATAAAATTGTTTGTGGATCTGAAAAAATTACTAAAATTGCAAAAAAAGATAATATACTAGCATGAATATATTTTTTGTATTCTTTTGGAACTTTTGGTGTTATTTCATTAATGATTTTTTTGTTTTTGCTCACAACTTTTTTGGTTAAAAATTATTTTGACTGATTATATTTGAATTTTTAAAAAATCAAAGAAAAAATATTTTAAAACAATTTTTTTTATTTTGCTATTTTTGTTTTTTTTATATACTCCCAAAAAATATAATTTTCTAGTAAAAAATATATGCAAAAAAAAGTAATATCCGTAGTTTTACCTTGTTTTAGAGAAGAAAAAAATATTTCTATAATATATTTAGAATTAATAAAAATATTAGCTTTATTAAAAGATAAATATGATTATGAAATTATTTATGTAAATGATTGAAGCCTAGATAATACTTGGTTAGAAATAGTTAAATTATGTAAAAAAGATGAAAAAGTTATATGAATAAATTTTAGTAGAAATTTCTGAAAAGAAATTGCTTTAACGGCTTGAATTGAAAAGTCAAAATGAGATTGTGTTATTACAATTGATGTTGATTGACAGCATCCTGTTAATAAATTACCAGATTTTATAAAAAACTGGGAAAATTGATATGAAATAGTTTATAATATTAGACCAAAAATAAAATGAGCTTCTTTTTTGAAAAAAATTTTTTCAAAGGTTTTTTATTTTGTGTTTAATTTTATATCGGATGTAAAAATGGAGTCTTGAACGACAGATTATAGATTATTAGATAGAAAAGTTGTAGATATTTTTCTTACATTTACAGAAAGAAATAGGCTATATAGATGAATAGTTGATATGATAGGCTTTAATAAAATTTCTCTTGTTTTTGATGCTTTACCTAATCCAGATTGAAGAAAACCTAGTTATAATTATTTGAAATTATATAATTTAGCAATAAATAGCTTAACTTCTTTTTCAATTTTCCCCTTGAAGTTGGTTTGATATTTGTGACTTTTAGTTACAATTTTTTCTTCAATTTTACTTTTTGTAATGATTTTGGATAAACTTAAAGTATTTAATTTTAATTTTACTAATTTGGGTATAGTTGTTGTATTTAATACATTATTTATCTGAATAGTTTTGATGAGTTTGTGATTAATAGCTTTGTATATAGCAAGAATTCACGAAGAAGTAATTTGAAGACCACTTTATATAATAAAAGATAAAATTAATTTAAAATAAGATGTTAGAAAAACCATTAATTTCAGTAATTATTCCAACATATAATAGTGAAAAGTTTATTTGAAAATGTTTGGAATCTATAAAAAATCAAATACCTTTTGCTCAACTTAATAATGTTGAATTAAAGGGGGATTTTATAGAAATAATAGTTGTTGATAATAATTCAAAAGACAAAACAAAAGAAATTGCTTTAAAATACACTAAAAATTTTTTTAATAAATGACCAGAAAGAACAACACAAAAAAATTATTGAATAGAGAAAGCAAAATGAAAATATGTTTGTTTTATTGACAGTGATATGGAATTATCTCCACAAATAATTAGTGAATGTGTGAACTTATTTTCAGAAAATGAAAATATTTGATGAATTTGTATTCCAGAAAAAAGTTTTTGAAAGTGACTTTTTGTAAAAATCAGGGATTTTGAAAGAAGTTTTTATGGAAAAACAAATATAGAATCAGCAAGGTTTTTTAAACTTGAAGATGTAAAAAGTGTTTGAGGTTTTGAAGAAGATTTGATATTTTTTGAAGAATCTCTTTTACCACAGAAAATAGAGGCAAAACTTAATAAATCTTGTAAATTGAGAATAAAATCATATATTCTTCATAATGAATGAGATATTTCTATGTGAAAATGGTTTGCAAAAAAGTTTTATTATGGAAAAAGTTTAGATAAATATAAGAAAAAAGTTCAAGAAATTGGGATTACAGAGATTGGGAATAATCAAATGGGAATTTTTCATAGATATATGATTTTTTTGAAAAGTAAAAGATTTTATACAAAACCTTGTTTAGCACTTTGAGTTTTGGCTTTAAAAACTTTAGAATTTGGAAGTGGAGCTTTATGATTATTTTGTAATAATATAAAATGGAAAAAAAAGTAATTTCAGTAGTTTTACCTTCTTATAGAGAAGAAAAAAATATTTCATTAATTTATGAAGAATTGGTGAAAATATTTAAATTATTAGAAAAAAAATATAATTATGAAATTATTTTCATAAATGATTGAAGTCCTGATAATACTTGGAATGAAATAGTGAAATTATGTAAAAATGACTTAAGAGTAAAATGAATAAATCTGAGTAGGAATTTTGGTCATCAATGAGCTATTTCTGCATGACTTCATAATGCAAGTTGAGATGCTATAATAAGTATGGATTGTGATATGCAAGATCCTCCTTTTCTTGTAGTTGATATGATTCAGGAATGGGAAAATGGTTTTGAAGTTGTTTATGCAAGAAGAACAAATAGGAATGATAATTTTTTTAAAAAACATACAGCAATTTGGTACTATAAATTTCATGCTCAAATCTCAGATACAGATATTCCTAGAAATGTTTGAGATTTTAGACTTATTGATAAAAAAGTTTTACAAGCTTTTTTAAAACTTTCAGAAAAAGATAGATATATTAGATGAATGTTTGCACGGATATGATTTAGAACAACTTTTGTTGATTTTGATAGACCAGAGAGGATACATTGAGAAACTTGATATACTTGGAAAAAGATGATAAAGCTTGCTATGGATGGAATTCTAAATTTTTCAACTTTTCCTTTGAAAATATGAGCCTTTATAGGTTTTTTTATGATTATTGTATCATTTTTATTTTTTTGTTATATATTTTATGATGCAACTTTTAATAATGTTATATATCCTCTTTATAAATGGTTAAGTGTTTTGTGATTTGGTTTTATGTGATTACAGTTTATATTTATGTGGATTTTAGGAGAATATATTTGAAGAATTTATAATGAAACGAGGGATAGACCAGTTTACATAGAAAGTGAAAAAGTTAATTTTTAAAAATTAAATAAAATGTGATGAGAAAATAAAAATAATTATTTCTTGAATTTAAATAAATAAAAATTATAATATTTCTTGAATTTAAATAAATAAAAATAAACATAAATAAATATGAAAAATATATTTAAAGAAATTATTTCTAATTTTCACAATAGTGAATTTAAAACTATTATGAATAGAGATTTAGAAATCGAATTAAATACATGAAAAATTATATCTATAATTTGACCAAGAAGATCATGAAAAAGTTATTATTTATACAAGATAATAAATGATTTAATTAAATCTTGAATAAATAAAGAAAATATCATATTTATCAATTTTGAAGATGAAAGAATAAATATAGATTGAAAAAATTTACAATTATTGATTGATTCTTATTTAGAATTATATAATAATAAAAATCTAAAAGAATGTTATTTTTTCTTTGATGAAATACAAAATATAAATAATTGGGAAAAATTTGTAAGAAGAATTTATGATGAATGAATAGAGAATATATTTATTACTTGATCGAATGCAAAGCTTTTAAGTAAAGAAATTTCAACAAATTTGAGATGAAGAAGTCTAAGTTATGAGCTATTACCACTATCTTTTAAGGAATTTTTAGATTTTAAATGAGAAGAATTAAATATATATACAACAAAAGATAAAGCAAAAATTTTAAATTTACAAAGAGAATTTATAAAATGGTGATGATTTCCAGAAATAATTAATTTTTCGCAAGATTTAAAAGTAAAGACTCTTCAGGAATATTTTGATGTAATGCTTTATAATGATATTATAGAAAGATATAAAATAAAAAATGTTATAGTTTTAAAAGAATTTGTAAAACAATTAATCCAATCAACTACAAGTGAATATTCTATAAATAAGATTTGAAATAATCTAAAATCAAAATGATTAAAGTTTGATAAAAATGATTTATATGATTTTGTAGAATATTTAGACATTATTTATTTTTCAAAAGGTTTATCCAAATTTGAATATTCACTAAATAAACAAACATTAAAAAAGATGTATCTTTTCGATAATTGATTTTTAAATGCTATTTCATTTAATTTTTCAAATAACTATTGAAAATTATTAGAAAATATTGTATTTATCGAGCTTTATAGAAAATTTGGGGAATATATTTTCTTTTTAAGAAATTGAAGTGAAACTGATTTTATCATAAATAAAAAAGAAAATATAGTCTTTCAGGTTTGTTATGAACTAAATGAGCAAAATTATGATAGAGAAGTTTCTTGATGTTTAGATTGAATGAATAAATTTAATATTAATAATTCAATTTTAATAACTTTTGAGCAAGAAAAAGAAATAAAAATTGATTGAAAAACAATAAAAGTCATTCCTTTTTATAAATGGATTTTAGAAAAGTAATATTTTAAAAATTAAATAAAATGATAGAAAATAGCAAAAAACCGAAGATATCTGTTATAATGCCAAATTATAATTGTGAAAAATATATTTGAGAAGCAATTGAAAGTATATTGAATCAAACTTTTAGTGATTTTGAGTTTATAATCATTGATGATTGAAGCACAGATAATAGTTGGAATATTATAGAAGAGTATGCTAAAAAAGATAATAGAATAATTGCTATTAAAAATGAAGAGAAT
>JBBILU010000007.1:0-13451 GCA_037444775.1 Candidatus Altimarinota bacterium | reverse complement strand
AACAAAAATTGATGATTAAAAATACTCTCAAAGCAAGAAGAAAAGCAATAAAACTTTGATATAAAATAACTTTTAAATGAATTATTTTTTATATTTGAACTTGGTTTATGCAGTTTCTACCACCAAAGTTTGTATTGTGGTTATTTAATAAAGTTAATAAGTAAAATTAACTTTATATTTTTTAGGATATTTTTACTAAAAAGTTTAGATATTTTAGGACTTAAGTAAAAAATATGAATTTATAAAAAAATGATTATAAAAATATCTTTGTCAAATAATATAATCATTTTAGAAAAAAGTTTAATAATGGTAAAATATCATAATAATTTGATTTTTAAATAAATTTAAATAATATATTTTCATATATAGCTGAAACTTATATTAGGATATAACTATTTTTCAATGATAGCTGAAATACTTAAAGAAAAAATTCTAGAAAGATCTTTTTACAATAATTGACTGAAAAAATATTTGGGTAGCAATGTAATAAAAGTGATAACTTGAATGAGAAGAGTTTGAAAAAGTTATCTTTTGAAATATCTAATTCAAGATATTATAAAAACTGATTATACAACTAAAAATAATGTTTTTTATATAAATAAAGAAGATTTAGAATTTGATTTTATTAGAGATTATAATGATTTGTACTCAGAATTTAAAAAATTTTTACAAAATATAGATACTGGTAAAAAAATATTTATTTGAATAGATGAAATTCAGGAGATACAGTGATGGGAAAAATTTGTAAATAGCATCTTGTCAATTTATCAAAAGAATGCAGAAATATTTATAACATGAAGTAATTCAAATATGCTTTCAAGTGAGCTTTCAACTCTTATAACTGGAAGATATATAGAATTCGAAGTTTATCCTCTTAGTTATAGTGAATATTCTCTATTTTCGCAAAAAACTAAATCTAGTGAGCTTTTTTTAGAATATATGAAATATTGATGACTTCCATGAATTTTTGGTGTAAATTTTGATGATAAAATTATTTTTGATTATCTAAAATGAATTTATTCTACTATTTTACTAAAAGATATAGTTGCAAATTTCTGACTCAGAAACATAGATTTTTTTGAAAATTTGTATAAATATATTTTTGCTAATGTTTGAAATATATTTTCAGCAAAAAGTATCAGTGATTATCTTAAATCACAAAAAATTAAAATATCTCCAGAAACTGTTTTGAATTATTTGGATTATGGATTAAAAGTTTATATGCTAGAACTCATAAAATCAGTAGATCCAGATACTAAAAAATACTTTGAGATTTATAATAAATATTATGTTTGAGATTTAGGTTTGAGAAATAGTTTAGTTTGATTTGATATAAAAAGGGATATTTGAAAACTTATAGAAAACTATGTGTTTTTGGAATTAAAAAGAAAGTGATATAGTATAAAAATCTGAAGACTTTCAAACTGAAAAGAAATTGATTTTATAGCTGAAAAAAATTGAATAATAAAATATTTTCAAGTTTGTTATTTACTTGGATCAGAAGATATTATAGCAAGAGAATATTCTTCACTTGAAGAAATAAAAGATAATTGGGAAAAATATGTTATTTCATTTGATGATATAGATTTTTGAATAAGTAATTGAATTAGACATATAAAAATATATAATTTAGAAAATATTTTGTAATATTAAATTTTATAAGTTTTTAAGTCCAAGTTTTGAATCTAACAAAACTGGTCGGATTTGAAACGGGACGATAGAAAAAATAAATTTGAATTATTCTAAAAAATAATTATTTTCTTTTTATATGAAGAATAAAATATATTTTTTTTACTTATAAATAAAGAATAAAATGTTTTCACAAATAATAAAAGATAATCAAGAAAAAATAAAAAATATTGATTTCAAAAAAAGAGATTATGTTTTTTATGATGAACTATTAGATTTAAATAAAATTATTTCTTTTATTTGAGCTAGAAGAGTTTGAAAAACTTATTTAATGTTTCAATTTATATTAGATTTAATAGTTAAATGATACTATAGTTTACATCAAGTTGTTTTTATTGATTTTTCAATATATAAGGGAGAGATTATTAATACAGAAGATTAAAATATGGTACTTTTCCTGAGCTTGTAATTAGTAAAAACAGCATAGTAAAAACAGAAATTTTAAAAACTTATTTTGATATTTTATTTTATAAAGATTTAATAGAAAGATATAAAATAGATAATGAAAAAGCTATAAGATTTCTTATAAAAAAATGATTTTATGAAATATGAAAAGATTAAATTTAATAATAAATAATAATATGAAAATAATACTTTTTTTATTTTTTTTATTTTCTAATGCATTTCTTTTATTTAGTGAAGGATATTGGTTATATTTAGATACATCTTTTTATCCTATAAATGAATATAAAATTATAGATTATTTTTATATGTGATTTTTTTGATGGAATTTTGATTTTTGAAGTATATTTTGAGCTGATTCAATGTCATTTTATTCAACAAGATTGTTAAATTATATAATTTATTTTTTACCATTAGAATATATACAAATATTTTTTTTAACAATAAATTATATATTAGTTTATGTATTACTAAAAAGAAATAACATTATAGTTAATAATATAATGTATATAATAGTTTTTATATTATTTAATCCTATTTCTATTTATTTTTTTCAAGAATCTTGATTTATCTTTGCTTATTCATCAATTTTTTTTATATTACTATGAATTCATTGATATTTTAAAGAAAAAAAATATTTATATTTATTTTTATCTTGAATATGATTTTATTTTCTTCTTTCCTATACTAGAATAACTTGATTATACTGATTATTTTTAATTTTAATTTGATTTTATTATTTTTCATTTATAAAAGATATTTTTTTAAATAAAAAGAAAGAATTAATTATATTTATAATTTTCCATTTACTAATATTTACTCCATTTTTATTTGCTTTTATTTTTCCATATTTTAATTGAGATAAAGAATATTTTTCTTGATTATGAAATTATGCTTCTAGTCATATACAAGTATGAGAATGGTTATACAATTTGATACAAAATAGTTGATTTTGGAATGCTTTTGTTATAAAAGAAATTACTTGAAATTTTGCTTGAGAATTTCAAAAGACTTTATTTTTTGAAATTTATTCAGTAATTTTTATATTAGGAATTTTTATTTATTCTCTATTTATAAATTCAAGAATAAAAGATAAATTAGTTTATTATCTTAGTTGAATATTTTTATTTATTATATTTATAAATATTTCACCAAAATTTATAGATAAAGAAATATTCATAGATATTGCTTATAAATACTTTCCATTTATAGCAAATAATACAAATTGGCTTTTTGTCTTATATATTCCTATTTTAGCATATTTATTATCTTTTTCATTAGAAAATACTAAGAAAATATTTATTAGAAATATTTTAATTTTTTCTACTATTTTTTATAGTTTCTTATCTATTTATCCTTTGATAGATTACAAAGATAATCCAAAACTTCAAACTATAGATATAAAAAAAGATTTACCTATAAATTATCAAAATACATTTTATAAAGAATCTATTGAAAAAAATCCTAGTTTATTTTTTCCATGAGCTTGACTTTATTTTGAATGGTCTCCATATCCTTTTGAAATTTGAAATAATACTTTATATCAAACATTATTTACTAATAATTCTCGTATAGTAAATCAAAAACAAGCAGATTTAAATAACATAGTAAATGATTTAAAAGAGAAAAATAATATACAAAATAATTCTTTATTTAATCTTAAAAATATTTTTGTTTTCAAAGATATTAGAAATGCTGAACCATGACAATTTGATTTTTATTCTACAAAAGACTATGTTTGAGAATCTAAAATATATTATGATAAATTTAAAAATAATCCTAATCTCTATACTAAACAAGATAATGAAAACTTTGCTCAATTTTGATTAAAAGATGATGATAAATATCAATACAAAATTTATTCTCCTGCAAATATTATAAAATCAGAAATAGATACTTTTTTTGATAATACTATTGATATAAACAAAAAACCTGTAGTAATTGATAGTAAAAGTTTTCATAAACCAGAAATTATAGAAAATTTTCAAATACCAGAAACAAATAAAAATATACAAATTACATTAAAAGAAGCACTTCTAAATCCTACAAAATATTATATAAAACTTTCAAATCTTGATACCTCAAAACCATTTTTATTACAAATGAACCAAACTTTTGGGATGAGTTGGAAAATTAAATGGGTTGATAAAAAGTATTTTGATGAAAAACCTTGTATAGATGAATATAAAAATTATCCTATAACTCAAAATAGTGTTTGTCAGTATAAAACAAAATTACTTGAATTAGAAGATATAAGGTTATTAAATAAACCTGAAGTAAATAATAAAAATCATTTTGAGTGAAATTTTGTATGAAATACTTGGCTTTTAAATCCAGAAGATATTCCTAATGAAATGAAATGACAAAAAGACCTATATGCAGTAATTATTTATGAAAAACAAATTTATTATAGCTATGCTTTAATTATCTCTTGATTAACATTTTTCACTTTAATTATTTTAACTCTTATACAAGAAACTAGATTGTTTTTGAAGAGAAAAAAAGATAAAATTAAAACAATTTAGTTTTAAAAATTTCATATATGCAAAATAATTAAAAAAAATAAATCAGGAAAAAAAATGATATATTTACAAATACTATAAAAATTATATAAATGAACAAAAATATTATAAATATACTTTTTCTTTGATTAAGTACACTAATAGCAGGATTTATAAATTATGCTTACCATCCAATTATGTTAAAATTTCTTTCTATAGAAGAGTTTGCAGAATTTGGAAGTATAGTATGAGTTTTTAATATTTTATCTGTTTTAGTATGAGCTATATGACTTTTCATTGTAAAAGAAATTTCTCAGGATAAAGCTAATAATAAATTACATATAATTATTGATTTCTGAAAAAAAGAGCTTCTAATTTTATGAATTTTGATGTATTTATTATTTTTAGTTTTAACTCCTTTTTTATCTAATTTTTTAAAAATTGATAATTTTATTATTTTTGCACTAATTTGAACTACTATAATTTTTTCTTTTGCATGAATTGTCTTCTGAAGTTTTTTCCAGGCCAAAGAAAAGTTTAAACTTATTTCATCTATTCAAATTATTTGACCAATTATAAAACTTATTTGTTGAGTTTTACTTGTTATTCTTTGATTTAAAATATATTGAGCAATTTTAGGTTTAGTTATTTCTCAAGTCTTACTTTTATTACTCAGTATTTTTATTGTTTTGAAGTATATAAAAAATATTTCAAAATCAAAATTCACTAAAAAAGAATTGATAAATGATTTTAAAAAAGATAAAAAACAAATTATAAATTATTTTTTATCTTCTTTTATTCTGGCTTTACTTATGAACTGTGATATTCTTTTTGCTAAACATTTTTTTGATGAAACACAAGCATGAATTTATGCATGAGTTTCAATTATTGCAAAATTTGCTTTATTTATAGTCATGAGTATAGAAACAGTATATTATCCAATTATAGTTTGAGAAAAAATTATAAATAAAAGTAAAATTTTTATTATCGGTATTTTGTATATTTTGATTTGAATTTGTGCTTTGATTTTTTTGTACTTCTTTGGAGAATTTATATTAAATATGCTAAAATCTGGTTTTTGAGAATATCTTAACTTATTATATTTAATAGTAATTTATTCTGTACTTTTATGAATATTAAATTTCATGATAAAAATATTTATAGCATTTAAAAAATATGTTATAAATTATCTTTTGCTCTTATTTTTTGTGATATTTGTATTTTTTCTTTATGCTTTTACTTGAAAAAACTTTTATAGTATGATTATTATATTTGATATTTTTATGTGAACTGCAGTTTTAGCTACTTATTTATATTTATGAATAATAAAAAAATAATCTTTTTTTTAGGAATTTGTATATTGTTTATAATTTTCCCTTTACTAAAGCCTTGATATATTTTCTGACTTGATTATGTACTTAATCCAAACTGATGGTTTCCAAAAATTTGAGATCATATTTTTTGGGTTTGATTATTATCTCAATTATTTAACTTTTTTTCTATTCCAATATGGATAATGGAAAAATTTCTTGTTATTTTTACATTTGTAGTTCCTGCTATCTGATGATATTTACTTTTTAGAGAAACAAAAAATAATTATGCAATACTTTTTTGAATAATTATTCTCTTATTTAATCCATTTTTGTATGGAAGATTTATTGATGGACAAATAAATATTTATTTGAGTTTTGCCTTATTCCCACTATTTTTGTTTTTTCTTAAACAAAGTTTTGATGAAAAAAATATTCAAATATCTAAAAATATCTATTGACTTACTTTCAACAAAAACATATTTATTTTAGCTTTTATTTCACTTATTTTATGTTTAACTTCTATTCATAATGCAGTTTTTATATTGTTTATTTGAATAATATTTTCTTTATTTTATTTTAAAAAAGTATGAATTTGACAGATTTTAAAAGTTTGATTTAGCATTATTTTACTGAATTTATTATGGTTTGTTCCTTTTTTGTTTGCAAATAATGAAGAAAAATTTTCTTTAATTAATCAGATACAGAATTTTGATGAAAAACATTTACAAGCTTTTGAAACACAAGCCTGAATAAATAATGTTTATTTAAATACTCTTTCTTTACAATGATATTGGGGAGAAGCAGAAAATAGATTTATTACTACAAGCTCTCTTAATACAAAAGCTATTATTCTTTTTTTGTGTATTTTTAGCATTGTTTTGATTTGATATTATATTGCTTTAAAAGATAAAAAAGACAAAGCTTTTCATTATTTTTTTTTGTTACTTGCTATAGTTTCTTATGTTTTGGCTTTAGGAATTTCTCATAATAATATTTTTTCTTTTATAAGTAGATTTTTATATGACTATTTTCCTTTATATTCAGGTTTTAGAGAACCTCATAAATGGCTTATATTTCTGGTTATTTTTTATTCTTATTATTGAGCATATTGAGTAGTTTTTTTGAGTGAAAAGGTTAAAAAAATATCTTTGGATGATTATGCTAAATACATAATAATGTTTGTTGTTGTTTTACTTCCAATTTTTTATACTCCTCAAGTTCTTTGGTGATTTTCTGGTCAAATTACAATTACATATTATCCTAAAGAGTGGCAAGAAATAAAAAATATTTTACCACAAAATATAAAAAAAGATTGTTTATATAAACAAGAAAAAAAATCTTTTTCTTGTTATTCTGTCCTTGTTTTTCCTTGGCATTCTTATATGAAGTTTTCTTTTACAAACAAGGTAGTTTGAGCTTGGATTGTAAATTATTTTTGAAATGATATATTATTTTGAGATAATTTGGAAATGAGAGATATTTATACTTCTTCAAATAGAATAGAAAGTAAAATTATAGAAAAGTATATTTGACCAAATTGAATTTTTAGAACAGAAAAAATTACACAGGAGAATAAAAAAGATTTTATAAATGATTTAAAATGATTGGGAGTAGAACATATTATTCTTTTTAAAGAAATTGATTATAAATTATATGAATTATTTTTGAAAGAATTAGAAAAGAAAAAATATATAAAAATTGAAAAAGAAAACAAAATGATTACACTATTTAAAATAATTTAATTTGATTTTTATGATGAAAATCGTTATATTTCCTTTAGTTATATTTTTTTATCACTTTAAGAAATGAAATACATAGATATTCAAAAATATCTTGAAAAATTAAAGATATTTTCTACAAATGATTTAAGGATATTAGATGATAAATTTGATTTAGCTGTTAATTTTATTAAACTCATTTTTAGATAATTATTTAGAGCAATTTTATGAGTTTTTAAATCCAAGTTTTGTATCTAGTAAAACTGGTCGGATTTGAAACGGGACGATAGAAAAAATAATTTAACCACCAAAAATATGCAAACAATACTTCTTACTTGATGAACTTGATATATTTGATCTCATGGAGCTGTAAATCTTTTAGAGCTTTGATATGAAGTTGTTATCATTGATAATTTATCAAATTCAGACAAAAGTATTTTGTGAAAAATACAAGATATTACAGGGAAAATTCCAAAATTTTATGAATGAGATTTGAGAGATAAAAGTATTTTGGAAAAAATATTTAGTGAAAATTCTATAGATGCTGTTATTCACTTTGCTTGAGCAAAAGCTGTTTGAGAAAGTTGTGAAAAGCCTTTTTATTATTATGAAAATAATATAATTTGAAGTGTAAATTTATTTGAAATTATGGATAAATTTAACTGTAAAAATATTATATTTTCATCTTCTGCAACAGTATATGATCCTATTTGAGTTCCTCCTTTTGTAGAAACAGATATTACATGAAATATTACAAATCCTTACGGGACGAGCAAATTTATTATAGAAAATATTTTATATGACTTAGCTAATCATAAAAATTTCAAGGTTGTAAATTTGAGATATTTTAATCCTATAGGAGCTCATTTTAGTTGATTAATATGAGAAAATCCAAATTGATTGCCAAATAATTTACTTCCATATGTTATGAAAGTTGCTATTTGAGAATTAAAAGAGGTAAATGTTTTTTGAAATGATTATGAAACAAAAGATTGAACTGGAGAGAGGGATTATATTCATGTTGTTGATTTGATAGATTGACATATTGCTTGACTCAAATTTATAAAAGAAAATAAAAAATCTGGATTTTTTGAAACATTTAATTTGTGAACAGGGAAGTCAACTTCAGTTTTAGAATTAATAGAAATAACTAGAAAAATAACTTGAAAAGAAGTTAATTATGCTATTAGATGAAGAAGAGATTGAGATTTGGCAATAAGTTATTGTGTTCCAGAAAAGGCAAAAAAGATTCTTCATTGGGAAGCAAAAAAAACAGTTGAAGATGCAGTAAAAGATAGCTGGAATTTTATGGTGAAAATATAAAAAAATAAATTTGATTTTACTTAAAAGTTATTTACAATGTAAATAACTTTTAAACTTTTAAAAAATATATTATGTCTAAAATAAATGTGAATATAAGATTAGAACAACAATTAAAAGAAAGTGCTAGTTTGTTAGCAGAACAAATGTGAACTAATCTTTCAAATATTATAAATATGTTTTTAGTACAATTTACTAGAACAAGAAAAATAGAAATATGATTAGAGAACACAACTGAATTTAAAAATTTTGATGTGGATGAAATAAAAAATATAGAATGATTAAGTAATTTTACTTCTTTTATGAATTCTATAAAATGAAAATAATTTTATCAAAACAATTTATATTAGATTTTGAATCAGAATTTAAAAAATATTAAATAAAACACTCTGATTTGGTTTTTAAATTGAAAGAGACTAAATTGATTAATTTGAAAAACCCATATTTTAAAATAAAAACATATATAAATTGACTTAGTTTAAGATGAATATGAATATTTACTGATTCAAAAACACTTATTCCAATATTATTTGTTTTAAAAAAAGATAAAAAATATTGAGAAAATTTAGTTTTAGATAAAGAAATTTTAAATAAAATTAATAATCTGTTTTGAAAATATAGTCTAGACTTTGAAAAATGAGACTTCACTGAATTTTAAAGAAAACTCTTAAAATTTATTTTTAAGAGATTTTTTTATATTTCTTTATAAGCATCTTTTGATCTAAAACATTGTTTAAATCATTCTGGATCTCAATAATCAGCAAAATATTCTTCCCAATCATGTTCTCATTTCATCTTACTAGCATGTTTTATTGGGCACCAATACTTTTCAGTTCTTCAAGCAATTTCAACTGCATACAAAAAAAGTCAATTCACATAAGAACAATATAAACAGTTTATTTTTTGCACAACATTTAAATAATCTAGGTGTTTTCTATCAAAAGATATATAATCAGATCTTTTAACTAATGGGATTCAGTAAAGTCTAATTGCTGTTTGTTGATATATAAACAAAAAAATATCAAGAATTACAGCAGGAATTATCATAGAATAAATAAAGGGAATTGACAAAAATTCTCTTACTTTTGTAGAAAAAATAGATTCTATAACACTAATTTTAAATTTTTTATTTTTTTCTTTTATATCTTTATTAAATATAATTTTTCTTCATTTAAAGCTAAATCAATATTTATCTTTTAATTTAGAATATTCTAAAATTAACTCTTTCTTTTTATTTTTTATATCCTCTAAAATTTTACTTATACTAGAATTCATTTTTTTTTGTTATCAAATAAAAAAGTTGTTTTGATTTTATTCATAAATTTGAAAAATCAAAATAAAAAGAAGAGATTTTGTCTCTTCTTTAGTATTTTTGATAATTTTATAAAAAATTAGTCTTCATGTCTTGGAGCTTTTTTATTATCATCTTTTCTTTCTTCAGCAAAATCAATTCTTAATTCTCTTCCATTTAATTCTTCTCAATTCAAAGCTTCTTTTGCATCTGAAGCAGATTGTGCATCAGCAAATTCAACGAATGCAAACCCTTTAGATTTTCCAGTTTCTCTGTCAGTAATTAATCTAACGAAAGTAACTTCACCATATTTTGTGAAAATAGCTTTCAAATCTTGCCAACTAATATCCCAAGATATATTCCCAACGAACAATTTATTAGTAATCATACTACAACATATAAAAAAATATAAAATAATGTGAACGAAATTCAATAAAAACTAGTGAATTAAATTAACATCGTTGCTGATTATATAATATTTTTTTTATAATACAAATTTTTTTATAAAAAACTTATTCTCAAGATCAAGATACTACTTTTGCAACTCTAAGAATTTTTTCATCAAGCATATATCATTTTTCAAATTCATCAATTATAAAGCCTTCTTTTCAAGGAATCTGAGTCATTATTTCATGTTTGTTTGGATCTATTTCTTCTCAAATAGAAACAAATTCTTTAACTCACATTGACTGTAAATCTTTTTTCAAAGCTTTTTCAAGAGAAATAACTCATTCAAATAAACTTGAAACTCTCATTTCTTCGGGAGTATTTTTCAAAATTCTTTCTAAATCATCAACTCTTGATAAAATAGGTTTCAAAATTTTACTTTTCAAGAAAAAAACCATATCTTGTTTATCTCTTTCAGTTCTTCTTTTGAAATTTTCATAATCAGCTTGTTGTCTTAATAAAGCTTCTTTTAGCTTATCAACTTCACTTTCTTTATTTAAATTATTTTTTTCTACACTTTCTTCTGTTATTTCTTCAACTGGTTTTTCTTCTTCAATTTCTGCAATTTCTTCTATAATTTCTTGTTCTAAATCTTTTTCTTTTAAATCATCTTTTTGTGTCATAATATTTTTTGTTAAAAATTAAAATGTAATATTTTATCTTTTTTTCTTTTTTGAACTACTAGATTTTGTTGTAGTTGATTTTTTGCTTGAATTAATTTTTTTCTTAGCTTCTTCTACTCTTTTTTTAAATTCTTCTTTTCTTTTTTCTGTTCTTGATTCTGTTTCTGTTTTTGCTTGTTGTTTAGTTTCATTTAAAGAATCTTTTGTTACACTTTGATTATTTTCAATATTATTTGGTCTTTGAGGAACTTGTGAAGCTCAACCACCAAAAATTGCATTTGCAATAATTCATCATAAAAGTGCTCATCAAGCTGATGCAAGAAAAGTTCCAAGCCATTCACTTTCTCATCCTTCTTCAACTTTTTTGGTTTCTTCAGCAACTTTTTTTTCTAATTCATCTGGAGTCATTGTTGTGAAAAACTCATTTTTCTTTTCAGAGTAATTAAAAACTTGCCAAGCTAACATTTCTTTATCTTCAGAACAAATTTTGTATTTGTTCATAATTTCATCATAACTTTTTTCTTCACTACAATTTTTGTTTTCAGCTAAAGGATTTTCACTACAAATGAAAATTCAGTCAGTTTTATTACAAAGTAATTGTTTACAAGAAGAAACTTTGTCTTTACAAGTCTGTGCAAAAAGGGAAGTAACATCAGGATTTGGATCTGTAGGAATTTCTGCAACTGGAGTTTCTGTTGAAGAGCTACAAGAAGCTAAAAATAAAACAGCCAAAAGTAAAAATAATTTTTTCATTTTATTGTAATTATTATAAATTAAAGTGAGTGTATTATATTAAAAAACTAGAATTTTCAAGTTGAAATTTTATAATTAATAAATTTTTTCTAAATTAGAAATTATATCTTTCAAAGTATTTTCTTTTATTTTTTGTTTTTCTGTAATTCTAAATTTTCAAACTATATGATGAATTGGTTTTATTCACATTTCAGTTGTTATAATTTCAACTTTCAAGTTTCAATAACGAATATCTTGTAAATGATAAGCAAAAACACAATTTATAATTCTATCAATATATTCTTTAGAATCTTTTACTTTAATTTTTATATTATTATTTCAAGAAATTGTGCTTACAATTTCAAACTTTTTTCATAAAAATTCTCAAATATAATTTTCAGTTTCTTCAACTAACTTTTCTAATTCTTTTTTAAAATCTCAATTAAACATAACTTTAGACTTTATATTCTTTGTCTGAATTTTTAAAGCTATTTCTTTTGTAATTCTCATATTTTTAAATTTTTTATACTTAAATAAATTACTTGTACTTATAAAAACAAACTAAATAAAGTCAAATTTTATTTTAATTTCACATTTTTTCTAAAAATGGATTTATAAAAAATTCAAACTGTAAAAAACAAAAAAGAACCTTATTTGGAAGTCAGGTTCTTTTTTGTCAAAAGATTTTATTTTATTTGATAAAGTTTAATGTTTACCAAATGTTACTTTGTAACAAATACAATATTTTTTTTGTTAATTTTAGACTGTTAATTTTTTAGCTAATCTTCTTAAAAAATTAGAAACTAATTTTTTAAAATCATTTTTCACTGGAGTGAAATTTTTACAAGGTGTTAAATCTCATATTCATCATCTTACATCAACACAAGGATTAAAATAATCTTCTGAACTTCAAGGAATAATTACTCTTCATTCTTCAGTAACTATTACAACTTTTCAACTAACAGAATCTTGTCAAGTATAATCTCAGGTATTATTTCTAGGACTTTTTGAACATAGTACTTCAGTTCTATTTGCTTTTCAATTTGGTATTATACAATAGTGGCAATTAGCACATATAGAATCTATGGTTTGAACCACATTTGGATTTCAAATACTTCTTTTATCTATTTCTTCTTGTAAGTAAATTATTTTCCTCTCCTCCTCTCCATTAACTCAATAAGAATCTATGGTTTGAACCACATCTAGATCTAAAGCACTTCTTTTATCTCTTTCTTCTTGTAAGTCAATTACTTCCCCCCCCCTCTATTAACTCAATAATCTGACATATTTAATAATTATTTTGTAAAATAATGTTGTTTATACATATTTTACAACGAAAGTCAAATTTTATTTGTACTTATAAATCTATCGTCCCGTTTCAAATCCGACCAGTTTTGTTAGATTCAAAACTTGGA
>JBBILU010000006.1:0-73704 GCA_037444775.1 Candidatus Altimarinota bacterium | reverse complement strand
TTGAATGCTTATACTTTACTTTTGGAAAATAAATTTGATTTAGCTGTTAATTTTATTAAACTCATTAAAGATTCTTACAAGATTCTTACATTACTAATTTACAAATAAAATGAATATTTTGATTATAGAGGATAATGAAATTTTAGCAAAAAATTTATCTAAATATTTGAAATTAAAACAAATAGAAAATAGGATTTGTTATTCAGCAGAGGATTGAGAAAAGACTTTAGAAACAGAAAAATTTGATATTATTTTACTTGATATAAATCTTCCTTGAAAAAGTTGAGTTGATTTATTAAAAGATTTGAGAAAAGTTTGAAACGAAATTCCTATAATTTTTTTGACAAGTAAAGATACTGATGAAGATATTGTTGCTTGACTTGAACTTGGAGCAGATGATTATATTTCAAAGCCATTTGATTATGAAATAGTTATAGCTAGAATTAATTCGGTTTTGAGAAGATATTATAAAAAAACAAGTTTTTCAAAAATTTGAAAATACATAATTAATTTTGATAAACAAGAAATTACAGATTCTGAAACAAAATATATTATATTTTTATCAAATTTAGAATATAAATTACTTGAGTTTTTAGTAAAAAATAGATGAAAAGTTATAGATAGAGCAACAATTTATGAAGAAGTTTGGTGAGAATTTGATAAATTTCAGCTTTCAAGAAATACGGATATTTATGTTTGATATTTGAGAAAAAAGCTTTGAGAAGATATTATAAAAACAAAAAAGGGAAGTGGATATTATGTAGATTAAACTTTTTTATGTCAAAACTGAAATTAATAAAAAATAAACTGACAGTAATTTTTACAATAATTTTGGCAAGTCTTTTTCTTGTAATTTGATTAGCTTTTTTTGGATTTAAATTTTTTGAAGATGAAAAAAAAATTTTTTTAGAACTTTGAGAAATAGAAAAAATTACTAAAGAAAAAAGAGTAAAAATAACAGAATTTGCTTTAACTTATGATTTGAATTCTAGACAATTAAGCAGAAACTTAAAAATAGAAGCAGAAATTGATAAAATAGTTTCTTACGGAATAAATTTATTTAAAGATGAAAATACGAAATTCTGAGAAGAAAAAAAAACTTGAAATGTAGAAGATGTAATTGTTTATTGAAAAAGTGAGTTTGAGTTTTTTAACAGAAAAGTAGCCATTTTAAAAAAAGATTTTTCTTTACTTTATTCTAATATAGAAGATGCAAAAAAAATAGATTTCAAAGTTTATCTTAATTCTACTGAAAAAATTATAAAAACTGAAGATTTAATTATTTTAAATTGAAAATTATGAGAAGATTATAAAATCATAGTTTTTGCCTCAAGAGCTTATTCTAAGTTAAATTTGTATAATGATATTTGATATTTATTTCTTTGAATTTTTGTTTTCAGTATATTTTTTTATTTAATTTGAAAAGTTTTTGTGAATTTTGTTTTGAAACCTGTTGAAGAAAATATTGAAGAAATGGATAATTTCATAGATAATGCAGGACATGAGCTAAAAACTCCACTTGCAGTTATAAATTCTTCAAGTTCACTTTTGAAAGAAATTAATACTTATGATCCAGAATTAGTAAAAGAAATAATTGATGAAACTTCAAGAGCTAATGAGCTTATTTGAGCTTTGAGAAGCTTAACAAATATTTCAAAAACTAAAGAAACAGAAAAGTTTTTTGTTAGTGAAATTGTGAAATTAGTCATTGAATGACAAAAACTTAAGGCAAAAGAAAAAAATATTTCTGTAAAATTTGATTTATTATCTGATTTTGAAATAAAAGCAAACAAAAATTATTTCTTTATTTTTATTTCAAATTTTGTTTCTAATGCGATAAAGTACAATAAAGAAAATTGAGAAGTTTTTATTGAGATAAAAAGTTTCGAAATTATTATTCGTGATTCTTGAATTTGAATTCCAAAAGTAGAAATAAATAAAATTTTTGAAAGATTTTATAGGATAGGGAAGCATAGAGATAGAGAATGATTTGGTTTAGGACTTTCTATAGTTGAAAAAATAGCAAAAATTTATTCTCGGAAAATCAATATTGAAAGTATTGAATGAATTTGAACAAAAATCAAAATTAATTTTTAATTTATAAAATTTCATTTATGAAAAATTTTCTCAAAATTGTAGAGATGTTTCAGAGAAACATCTCTACAAAAAAAATCGCTCTTTTTTTGCTTTTAATTTTTACATTCTCAATTAAAGCTTTTTCTTCTTCAGAAACACAAAATTACACATTTTTTTATGATAAATGTTCTCATAGACTTATAAATGAAAACTACAATTATATAGAAAAATTTTGAGAAAGTTTTTGCTCTTTTTTGATTTCTACTAAATGAGAACTTTTTGTTTTAGAAAATACCGAGAATGATTTTTGAATTGAAATATTTTCTGATGAAATAACAAGTTATATAAAATCAAAATATTATAGATGAGAATTTCTTATGGTTAAAGCAAAGCTTTCAGAAGAAAAAGTTTTGGAAAATTTTGGTTTCAAAATTTGAGACAAACTTTTTTCTACAAGCAAAACAGCAAAAATAGAAAATATAGTTTTTTGAAGTGATGCAATTTTACAAAAGTATGAAGTTTTGAGTAAGAATTGTGATTTTGATTCCTTTATTCCAAAGTGTGGAGACAAATATTTTGAATGATTAGTTAGTAAAATAGATTTTTCTTATAATAAACTTTTTCTTACAAAAGAGCAGCTTACTCACAAAACAAAAAGTCAGTTACAAAAAGAATCTGAAAAAATCCAAAATATAAAAAATAAGATAGACATTTTGAAAGAAAATTATGAAAAAGAAGAAAAAATATTTTTTACAATAGAATATATTTCATACAAATTAACTTTATATAATAGCATTATAAAAAGTATAATTGAAGATAAAAATTTTGAAGAAATTCTAGTAAAAAAAGAAAAAGAAATAAAATGAATTTTTGTTAAAGAATTGTTAAAAAATTTCATCATTAGGCAAAATGATCTGTATACATATTTTTATTACAAGGATAAATTAGTTTATGCTGTAGAAAATAATTTGGAAATTTTATCAGATCAGACAAAAGAGCAAAATAAGAAATCTTTATCGAATAAAGATTTCTTGAAACAAAAAATAATTGATGAATATAAGGCTAGTTTTTTGAAAGATTCACAAGAAGAAATTATTTATTTATCAAGAATTAATTGAGATTTTGCTTATATTTTTGATACAAAAACACTGAAAAAGTTTAAAACTTTTTGAACAATTACAAAAACAGAAAAAGGGAAAAAATGATATTATTTCTTAACTTTCTGATTGAGTCTTGATTTATACGATGGAAAAGATTTTCAAAATATTGTTAAATCTTGAGAATGAAAATTTGTAAATGATTTTGAACTTTTGTTTTGATGAGTTGTAAAAGTAACTTTTCAAGATGATTATGGGAAAACTTTTAGTGAAAATTATGATATTAACAATTTATAAAAAATTCTTATGCAAATACCTAAAAAAATTAGCGAAAAAGTGATTTATAAAAATTCTTATAGAAAAGTAATTTTAAAGAAATTAGAATTAAATGGAAATTTAAATGAATACCCAATTTCTTCTCATACTTGAGAAAAAATAGCAACAATGGTTTTTCCTTTGAATAAAAACAAAGAAGTTATTTTTTGTAAAGAATGGAGACTTTGAATAGAAAATTTTGTTTACAGTTTTCCTGCTTGAATACAAGAAAGTTTTTTGAGTTTTGAAGAAAATGCAAAAAAAGAACTCAAAGAAGAAGTTTGAGCTGTTTCAAATGAAATTATTTATTTATGAGAAACTATAGTTGCAAATTATGATAATACAATAATAAAATATTTTTTGGCTCCAGATTGTCAAGAAAAAGAACAAGAACTTGAAGGTTGAGAGATTATTGAAGTTCAGAAATGTAGTATCTTAGAATTTGAACAAAAGATAATTTCCTGAGAAATTAATTGTCCTTTAACTATCTCTTGTTTTAGTTTAGCTAAATTGAAGATGAAATTTTCCCATAATCTAAGCAATTAAAAAATAATATTTATAATTAAAACATACTTTGCAAGAATTGTCAATAGCTTTTTTTTGCAAAAAATTTTTTTTTGTGTAAACTTTGGAAGTATTTTATAAATAATCTATATTAATGCTAAGAAATATCTATATAAGTTTTGTGAGTTTTGTATTACTATTTAGCTTTGCTGATGCAACTTTAACTAATGAAGATTACATAAATATAAATAAAGAAGCTACAAAAATTTTTGAGCAAATAAATAATTCATCTGAAAATAAACAAGTTTATTTAGATGATATTAGTAAAAAAATCGGTTTTTATGAAGAAGATACTAAAGAATATGAATATTATTTAGAATTAAAAAATGTTGTTGAACAAATAGAAATTCAAAAAGAAGAACAAACTTCATCAAAAAATTTACAAAATATTTGAAAATATAACTTTAATTTTGAAATTGTAAATAATTACTGGTTAGGATTAATAAATTCAGAAAGAAATAATGTTTGAAGAGAAGCTTATGTATTAGAAGAAAAATTAAATATTTCTAGTTCAAATTGGGCAAAAGAGAGTAAAAATAAATGATATATAGATCATAAAAGAAATAAAAAAGATTCTTACTATAATTATAAAAAAATAGAATCTTGGATGAAAGATAATTGAGTTGTTTGTAATAAAAAAAGTGGTAAAACTTTTACAGAAAGTATTTGATATTGATATTTTTCTTGCACGGATTTTGATTGTACAGAAAATTTAAAAAATGCAATTAATGGAACTTTTAAATTCTTTATGAGTGAAAAATGAAAAAAATATGATCCTCATTATAGAGCAATTGTTAGCAAATATTTTACTCAAATGTGAGTTTGAATTGAATTAGAACAAACTTGAAAAAATTCTTATAAATATTATTTAGTAAATCATTATTGTACAGAAGTGAAAAATTAAAAATAATTTTGCAAAAAACTATTTTTTTATATAATTGATCTCAATCAAAAGCATTTGAGTAGCTATCAACTACGAGCTGGAGAAAGAACGAACTTTTAGTTTTAGTAGAATCTCCCGAAGTTTAAAATCTCCGTTAAAAAAATTAAATTAAGTAGAGAACAAAAAAATTGTTCCAAAGCTTTAGGTGGTACCTTCCAATAAAATTGGACCGAAAGCACAAAAATATTTTTTTGTGCTTTTTATTTTTTTAAAAAGAATTATGAAAACAATGATTTTGCAAGTAAAAGAAGCTCTTGAAAAAGATGATTTTGCTTCTCTTGATACTCTTTTGGAAGAACTTTTTAGCTCTGGGAATTATTCTCAAAAACAACTTGATGAATATGATAAATTTTTACAAGAAGCAACTTTGTATAGTGAATTAAAAGAAGATGATTATAAAAATGAAGCTTTAAAGTTAATTAATGAATATTTATGATAAAAAAACTTTTAGATGAAGATTAGAATTACTTTAGCTATGAAGAAACAAAATATTTGAAAATGGCTTTTGATTATAGAGAAGTTTTGGAACAATTATATACAGAAAAATATTTTTAGAAACTTTTTGTCCTCTTATACGAAAAAACTTATTAAAAGTCAAATTTAAAATCTAACCAAAAACCTATGACAAAAAACACTAAAAACTTCCCAGAAGTAAACCCAAAACAAAGTATTAATACAAAACATTTTTTAGAAGAGCAAATTTCTGATCAATGAAATTATGAAGCATTTAAAAGACTAACACAAAAATAAAATGAATTATTTAGATGTACATGATGTTATTAATCTGCATAATAATATTTTAGAAATATTTTGATGACTTTCAGGAATAAAAGATAAGCAACAAATAGACTCAATACTTCAACATATACAAAATGATGATTATTATAAAAACATTGTTGAAAAAGCAACTCATTTATTCTTCTGACTTATAAATTTCCATTGTTTTAATGATGGGAATAAAAGGACTGCTATTTGAAGCTTAGGGCTTTTTCTTGAAATTAATAATATTTTCATACCTTCTTTTTTTGTAAAAATGGAAGATATCGCTATATGAGTTGCTAAAGGAAATATAAAAAAAGAAGAATTGCATAATATCCTTGAAAGTATATTTATAAGTTTTAACATACAATATTAACCAAAAATACCATGACAAAAAACACTAAAAACTTCCCAGAAGTAAACCCAAAACAAAGTTTTTCAAAATGAGAGGAAGAAATGTTTGATTTATGGAATAATGAAAAAAAGAAAATTCATACTAAAAGTGAATCCAAAATTCCTTACTTTAGAGAATGACAAGTTTGGTTTATTTCTATGTGAATAAATATTTGATTTGAACAAGATGGAAAAAATGAAGATTTTAGTAGACCAATTTTGATTCTTAAAAAATTTAATAAAGATATGTTTTTGTGAATTCCTAGTACTACAAAAGTAAAACATTGATTTTTTTATTATGATATTTGAAATATAAAATGACAAAATAATTTTTTAATTCTTTCTCAAATAAAATTATATAGTTCAAAAAGATTGTTATCTCATATTTGATGAATTGAGGAGTGTAAACTAAAAGAAATTAAACAAAAAATAAATGCACTTATTGAATAAATGCACTTTCATTTTTATACCTCCTTTTCAGGAGGTGAGCTGCTAGGAGCCATTAAGTTCTCTAGGAACAAATATATTATATTAGAAAACTTATTAAAAGTCAAATTTAAAATCTAACCAAAAACCTATGACAAAAATAACTAAGAACTTCCCAGAAGTAAACCCAAAACAAAGCTTTCCAAAATTAGAAGAAGAAATGCTAAAGTTTTGGCAAGAAGAAAAAATTTTTGAAGAATCTGTGGATTCAAGAAGCAATGAAAATGAGTTTAATTTTTATGATGGTCCTCCATTTGCAACTGGAACTCCTCATTATTGACATATTTTAGCTGGAACTATCAAAGATGTAATTCCAAGATACCAAACTATGAAATGAAAAAAAGTTACCAGAAAATTTGGTTGGGATTGTCATGGATTGCCTATTGAAAATATTGTTGAAAAAAAGTTGAAAATAAACTGAAAAGATGATATAGAAAATAAAATTTGAGTTCATGATTTCAATGAAACTTGTAGAGCAAATGTTTTTGGTTATGTGGATGAATGGAAAAAAACAGTAAATAGAATGTGAAGATGGGTTGATATGGAAGATGATTACAAAACTATGGATACCAATTTTATGGAATCAGTTTGGTGGGTTTTTAAAAGTATTTATGATAAAGGGCTTATTTATGAAGGAAATAGAATTGTTCCTTATTGTCCAAGATGTACGACTCCACTTTCAAACTTCGAAGTAAATCAAGGATACAAAGACAAACAATCTAAAGCTGTTACTATAAAATTTAAGATAAAAAATTCTCCAAATAAATATATTCTTGCTTGGACCACTACTCCTTGGACACTTTATGCAAATCTTTGACTTGCAGTTGGTGAAAATATAATTTATGTGGAAATTCTTGATAAAAATACTGGAGACACATATATTTTGGCTAAAGAAAGAGTAAATAATTATTACAAAAAAGAAGAGGATTATACTCTTGTGAGAGAATATCCTGGAACTTGTTTAGTAGGAATTGCTTATGAGCCATTGTTTGATGATTTTTATTTGCAATTGGCTGAAATGAATTCAGATTTATGAAATGGAATTGCACTTTGAAAAAATTCTTTTTCTGTAGTAATTGGTCATCATGTAACAACAGAAAGCTGAACTGGAATTGTTCATATTGCTCCAGCTTATTGAGAAGATGATAATATTATTTGAAAAGAAAAAGATTTAGGTTTTGTAGCTCATATTGATGATTCTGGAAAAACTTATAATTTATTAGAACATAATGGAGAATTTGTTTTTGATTTCAATGATTTTGTGGTTTCTGAACTAAAAGAGAAAAAGCTTTCTTTTCATATTGGGACTATAGATCATTCTTATCCACATTGTTGGAGATGTGGTACTCCATTAATTTATAGAGCTATTTCTGCTTGGTATGTGGCAGTTGAAAAAATTAGAGATAAAATGGTAGCAAATAATTTGAAAACAAATTGGACACCAGAAAATATTAAATTATGAAGATTTGGGAAATGGCTAGAACAAGCAAGAGATTGGAATATTTCAAGAAATAGATATTGGGGTTCAGCTATTCCAGTTTGGCAAAATGAAGACAAAACTGAGGAAGTTTGTATTGGAAGTGTAGAAGAATTATATGAAGCAAATAAAGATTTTGGGCAGATTGAAAAAAGAGGCAATAAATATTTTTACACTGCAACTTGAAAAGAAGTTGATTTGCATAAACATTTTGTTGATGAAATTTTTGTGAAATCTCCAAAAACTTGAGAGAAATTAAAAAGAATCCCTGAAGTTCTTGATTGTTGGTTTGAAAGTTGAGCAATGCCTTATGCAAGTAAACACTATCCTTTTGCTTTTCCCTCATCCCAACCTTCTCCTTTGGAGAAGAAGGAGCACGGGCAAAAAAACTCCCCTCTACTCCAAAGGAGAGGGGCAAGGGGTGAGGGCTTCCCAGCAGATTTTATTGCTGAATGATTAGACCAAACCAGAGGTTGGTTTTATACTTTGATTATTCTTTCTACTGCACTTTTTGATTCTCCTGCTACACTTAACACTATTGTGAACTGAATTGTTTTGGCTGAAGATGGGAAAAAAATGAGTAAAAGTTTACAAAATTATCCAGCTCCTGAAATAATTTTTGATAAATATGGTGCTGATGCAATGAGATTTTATTTAATGAATTCTCCAGTTGTTGAGGCTCAAGATTTGAGATTTAGTGAAATTGGAGTTGAAGAAGTGGTGAAAAAAGTAATTTTGCCTTTGTGGAATACCTATAGTTTTTTCACTACTTATGCAAATATTGATAACTTTGAGGTTCCAAAATGACAAATATTTTTTGTAAGACATGCTGAAAGTGAAAGTAATGCTAGGTGGACAGTTGAGTCTGCTGGAATTTCTGGAGCTATGGATAATCCTAAATTAACTGAAAAATGAAAAGAACAAGCAAAAAAATCTTGACAAAATGCAAAAATTGCTGGAATTACATTTGATTTGATAGTAAGTTCTCCTTTAGATAGAGCTTTAGAAACTGCAAAAATTATTGCTGAAAATTCATGATATACTTGAGAAATTCTTATAAATGATGGAATTAAAGAACAAAATTATGCTGAATTTGAAGGGAAGAGTCATAAAGAAATAGCAGAAATTTATTGAGTAGATTTGAAGGATAAAGTAGCTTTGAGAAAAATTTTTAAAAATTCTAGTATAGAAAATTATGAACAATTTCAAACAAGAGTTGAAACAGCTTTTGAAGAAATTCTGTTAAAAAATAGAGACAAAAATATTTTGTTTGTTGGACATGCTGGAAGTGCTAGACCTTTTTTCAAAAAGTATTTGTGAATGAGTTTAGACTATGCACATCTTGAAATGCCAACTGTAAAAAATGCTCAAATTATCACTTTCCCAAAAATTCCACTTCAAAATCCACTAGATAAATGGATTTTATGAGAACTTCATACTTTGATTTGAGAAGTTTCAATGTGATTAGATGGCTATAGAATCAATGAGGCAACCAAAAATATTCCTGCATTTATGGATAATTTGACAAATTGGTATATTAGAAGATCTAGAAAAAGATTTTGGAAATCAGAAAATGATGGAGACAAAATACAAGCTTACAATACTCTTCATACAGTTTTGGTGGAAGTTTCAAAAATTATTGCTCCATTTATGCCATTCTTAGCAGATCATATTTACAAAAATTTAACTGGAAAAAAATCAGTTCATCTAGATATTTTTCCTGAATATGTGAGTGCTTTTGTTAATAAAGATTTGAGTGAACAAATGGCAAAAACTCAAAAATTTATAAATCTTGGTTTGGCTTGGAGAGTAAATCACAAGCTTAAAGTAAGACAACCTTTGAAATCAATTACTATTTGAGAAAATCTGGAAGAATATTATAAAAATATTTTGAAAGAAGAATTAAATGTAAAAGAAGTAATTATAGTAAATGCTGATTCTATTGCAAAAAAAATTTGTAAACCAAATGCAAGGCTTATTGGTCCAAAGTTTGGACAAGATGTAAAATATATTTTGCAAGAAGCAAAAGCAGGAAATTTTGAGGAATTGGAAGAAGGAAGAGTTAGAATACCTCACCTAGCTTCTCCTTTGGAGAAAAAAAATAACACAAGTTTCATTCTTGAATCTTGAGAATATGAACTTGCTTTTGAGGCTGGAGATTCTCAATATGAAATTGAGGCTGGATTTTGAATGGTAATTGCTATGGATTCAAGTTTAACAGAAGAATTACAGCAAGAATGAATAGCAAGAGATTTAGTAAGAGCAATTCAAGAAGCTAGAAAAGAAGCTGATTATCAAGTTGATGATAGAATAAAAATACAATTAAGCCCTCTCTCTAACTCTTTTCCAATTGGAGAAAGGATAGCACAAGCTATAAAAAACTTTGAAAATTATATAGAAACAGAAACTCTTTCAAAAATTGAAGGTAATTTAGAAAGTTTTGATTTAGAAAAAGAAATTGAGTTTGATGAGATGAAAGTAGAAATAAAATTAAAAAAATAAAAAAATAAAAAAATCTAGCAAAAATTTGCTAGATTTTTTTTATTTTTTAGAGCAATTTTATGAGTTTTTAAGTCCAAGTTTTGAATCTAACAAAACTGGTCGGATTTGAAACGGGACAATAGAAACGATAGACCAATAGGTATTGACTTTTTGTAAAAGTATGTTATAATTTATTTTAATATAAAATAATTTCCACACATTATTATGAATAAAACTGTTGAAAAATCATCTATTGAAGAATCTTTTGATCCATTGGAACAATTTTTATTTTGACTTTTTTGAGAAGCTTGAGTTGTTATAAAAGAATATTTTAGGTCTAGCCTAGAAAAATGAAAAGAACTTAGAGTTATTGATTTTGATGATACTGTTTGGAGAAGACAAACGGCTTTGGATAAATTATGAGAATGAGCAAAATTAAATAGACAAGAGAAGTGAAATATTTGGCTTATAGCAAAATATTGTTGATTATTTGAAAAGTGATGAAAATTTGCTTGACAAGAAGAGCAAGTAGTAACAGATGAAATTATAGATTATGTAAAAAAGCTTTCAAATAAAAGAGTTAAGAAAGCTTTAAGAAAATTTGCTCGTGAATTCTATTTTCAACAAGAAAATGGACTTATTGAAAATATTTGAGAAGTTATTTGAAATACAAAAGATAGTGTAAATTTAATATTAACAGCTTGAATTCCTTATTTACAAGAGTTGAAATTAAAGTATTCAAAATTGTTAGTAGGCTGATACAATGATTACGAAATAGTTAATAAAAACCCAGATAAAATAAAAAGTTTGATTATTTATGTAATGAAACTTTGATATGTTCCAAACGAGATTATTGTTTATGAAGATAAAACAGAAGAATTTAATAAGGCTTGAAAATTTTTAGCAGAATTATTTTGAACAAAAGTTATAGTAAAAAAACAAAAAATCAATGAAAATAATATTTCTGAAACTGTAGAACAAAAAGAATTTCCTCACGAAAATATTTGAAAGTAAGTAGAAAAAGCTTGAATTTTATTCAAGCTTTTTCTACTCAACTAAACATCAATGTTGCAAATCAACCAAAGTTTTATATATTTTTGATTTTTTCAAAAGCTCTAAATGAGTTCATTCTGATTCTATTTTTCAATTTTCTATAACAAAAATTTTATCAGAATTAATAACTGTCTGCAATCTGTGAGCTATTATTATACTAGTTTTTCATTTCAAAAGTTCATTTAAACTTTCTGTAATATGATTTTCACTTATACTATCAAGTGCAGAAGTTGGTTCATCAAGAATAATTATTTTAGGATTTTTTAGAAAAACTCTTGCAATTGCAAGTCTTTGTTTTTCTCATCAACTAAGTTTTATTCACTTTTCTCAAATTTCTGTATCAAGTCATTTTGGAAGAGATTTTACCAAATCATCCATTTTGGCTTTTTTAAGAGCTTCCCAAATTTGTTTTTCTTGTTCATCATCTTTTGAGATGTTTTTACCAAACACCTCTACATTCTTGTCAATTTCAACAAATGGGATTATAACAGATTTCTCTCTTTCTCCCTCTCCTCCAAAGGAGAGGGTTGGGGTGAGGTCTAAAGGAGAAGACTGGGAATTTTGACTCAAAGCATACTCCATATTCTCTCTAATAGTTCAGTCAAAAACAGCTGGTTCTTGAGATAAATAAGCAATGTTATTATAAAAAGTTTCTATTTTTATGTCTTTAATATTTTGTCAATCAACCAAAAGTTTTCAAGAACTTATTTCATAAAGTCTCAAAATTAATTTTGTAATTGTTGATTTTCCTCATCAACTATGTCAAACAAAAGCATTTTTTTGTCATGATTTTATTTTTAAATTTAAATTTTCAAAAATTTTTCTATCATTATTATAAAAAAAATCTACATTTTCAAATTTAATTTCTCATTTTTTGTATTCAAAAACTTTAGCTCAATTTTTTATTTCAATTTCAGTATCCAAAAACTTTTGTAATTTCATATATTTATCCCAAACACGACTAATTCTTCAAATCTCGTCCATAGCTTTGTTTAGAGGATGATAAAGAGTCCAAAGACTCATAATTATCAAAGTCATATTTGCAATACTTTGTTCTCATTTTAAAATTTGTAAACCAAAAACAAAGTAAATAAAAAATACTATTATTCTTGTGATAAGTTCAAGTAAATTTCATTGAACATTTCTTGGAATATCAGCTTTTCTTGCTACATTTGGGAGTTTTGAGAGAACTTCATCTGAAAGCTCTAATTCTTTTTTTTCTTTTCAAAGAATTCTTAAATCAAGATTATTCATAATTAATTTTGCTTCAACTCTTGAACTTTTTTCCCAAAGTTCAACTTCTTCTTTTTGATATTTTTCTGCATATTTTCTTGTAAAATAAACAACTATTCAAAGAAAAATTGCTCAAAAAATTATTATCCAAGCAAAAAGTGGTGAAGTAAAGAAAAATACAATTACAAGTAAAATAATTCTAAGTCCAGCATTGAAAAATATGCTTACAAGAGCAGTAAAAATATCAGTTTGAGCATCAATTCATCTTGCTAGTCTTGAAATAAGTTTTCAAGTTCAAACTTCTATAATTGTTTTATAATCTTTTTCAAAAAGTTTTTTTCTTGAACTTTTCATCAATTCTGTCCAAGTTTTTAGCCAAAGATATTCTCTAAAAAAAACCTCCATAAAAAATGAAATACACAAAAAGATTGAAACAATAATCAGAATATAGCACCAAAAATAAAAATCTTTTAAATCTCATTTGAATTCTAAAACTCCTGTTATTTTGGATGTTACGATAGGTATACTAACTATAAGAAGTTGAGAACTTATTGTAAAAAAAATTAAATAGAAAAATAATTTCTTATTTAATTTGTAAGTTTTTAATATTTTTAATATTTCGGTCATAATTTTTTTAAAAAAATAAAAGTCAAAAAAATTATATAATTTTTTTGACTTTTTCAAAATATTTTTATACTTTCATCTTTTCTAAAACTTTTGTATTTTCATCTATTTTTGCAATTTCTTCTTCATTTTCTTTAACATCATCTTTTAGATGTTTTACTTTATCTTGCAAAGTTTTTATTTCTGTATTTAAATTAGAAATTTGAGTTTGAGTCTGAGTTTTAATTTCATTTATTTTTGCTTTTCTTGCAAGTAACTTTGCAATTGTTTGTTCCAAAATAGCATTCATATCATCATCTCAAGTTGTTCAAGTTGATGATGAACTTGAAGTTCAGTTTGAATTTGGAGAAAAAGAAGAAATTGCTGAATTCATTACAGACGAAGAAATATTAACTTTTTCCTCTTTTGGTTCTGGAATTTCTAAAGTTTGTTTTTCTTCTGTTTTTTCTGTTAAATCTAAATTTATTTCAGGAATTATAATTTTCGGTTTATCTATTTTTACTTCTTCTAAATTTACTTTTTCTTCAATTTTTTCTTCAAAAGCATCTAAGTTTAAATTAAGTCAGAAATCATTATTTGTTTCTTTTACTTCGACTTTTTCTGCAGTATTACTAGAATTAACAGAAAAATTATTTCAAAAATCAAAACTATCAAAAGAAATTAATTCTTCTTCTTTTTTTTCTTCTGTTTTTTGCTCTACAGAAATCTTTTGAATATTGTTTGTAGGAATATCATCATCAGATAGAATAATTAAATCTTCCTCATCTTTTATAGGTGTTGTAGCCATAAAGTATATTTTATAAATTTAAAATAAGTAATTAATAAAAAATTAATATAAATAATTGTATCATAAAAAATTTTTATTTGCAAAAATTTTAAAATAAATATAATATGTCGGCTAAAAAAATTAGCATTTTTAAAATTTAACATATAAAAAAATATGGATTTTTCAAAAGCAGGTGAGCTTTTAAAATTGCAACAAGAAGCAATGAAAATTAAAAAAGAATTAGAAAATACAATTATAGAAGCTGAAGTTAGTTGACTTGTTGTTTCAGTAAACTGAGAAATGAAAGTTGATAAAGTTGAATTTGAAACAGATTTTTTAATTCCAGGTTTAACTAAGGCTCAAAAAGAAGCTTTAGAAAATGCTATTAGAGAAGCAGTAAATAAATGAGTTAATAAATCTCAACAAGTTGCAGCTGATAAAATGCAAGGAGTTATGGGGAAAATGGGAATTAATTTACCAGGTGGAGGTTTTCCAACTATGTAATTTTACAAAAAAACTTTTTGAATAAAATAAAAAATTAGTTAGAATACAAGAAATTTTTTGTATTCTAATTTTTTTGTATGAATTTTAGCCAAGCACATCTTGATTTCTTGAATTATCTTGAAGTAATTAAGAATAAATCTCCAAAAACTTCAGAGCAATATGATAGACATTTGAATAAGTTTTGAGAATTTTTGGAAGAAAAAAATATAGATAGATTTAAGTTTGAAATGCAGAATATGACTTTGGATTTAGCAGAATGATTTAGAACTTTTTTGTATAAAAAAGGGAAGAGAATATCTGTTAAAACAGCTAATGCTTATATGATTACATTAAGAGCTTTTTTGAAATTTCTTGAAAAAAAGTGAATAAAAAGTATTTCTCCAACTTCAATAGATTTAATGAAACAAGATGCTAGAATGGTAGAATTTTTAAATAGGGAAGAGTTAGAAAGATTATTTGATGCTCCAAATAAAAATACTTTGATTTGAACAAGAGATTTAGCTATTATTAAAATGATTTATTCTACTTGACTTAGAATTTCAGAATTAACAGCTTTAAATGTTTCCGATGTAAATTTGACTAGAAAAGAATTTGCAGTTAGATGAAAATGAAAAAAAGTTAGAGTTGTTTATTTGACAGATGATTCAGCAGATTCCATAAAAAAATATTTAGAAAAAAGAAAAGATCATTTGAAACCACTTTTCATAAGACATAATACAAAAACAGATTCTATAGATATTTTAGAAGATGAAAAAATGAGGTTAACAAGATTTTTTATTACAACAATGGTAAAAGAATATGCAAAAAAAGCTTTTATTTTGAAAGATATTTCAGCTCATACTTTGAGACATTCTTTTGCAACAACTTTGCTAAATAACTGAGCTTGACTTAGAGAAATTCAAGAATTGTTATGACATTCAAGCATAAATACAACACAAGTTTATACCCATGTTACAAATCCTAAATTAAAAGAAACTCATAGAAAATTTATGAAATAATTTATTTTTTATAAAACACTTGACATTTTCTTAAAAATATGTATAACTTTTTTATCAAAAGTAAAAAGGTCTTTTGATAAGCCTAGTTTGTTGTTTTTATTCTAGGAAATATTTCTTAAAAAGGTTTATATGAAAAAAATTATAGTTGTTTTTTTGTTAGTTTTAATGTCTAGTTCTTTTTACTCTGTTTCTGCAACTAATTATAACTGAGCTATGACTTGTTCTAAAAATGAAGTATATTTGAATAAATGAGTTAACCAACTTTCATTTTGAGATAAATTATGAATTATGTATACTGCAAATGGTTTTTATAAGTTTTTATCTTTAGGGACAAAAGCAAATACAGTTTCTTCTAATTCAAAAATTATTTCTTATGGAGTTAACTCATCAAATGAATATTTGACTTCTAGTTCATCTGATTTGAATAATCAAACAATTTATGATTTGGAATGAATCAAAACAAAGTTTGATATTTCTTGATTAGCTTCTGATGTAGAATTAGATTACAATAATAATAAAGCTTATTTTTTGTATAAAGTTAATTCTTCTTATTCTAAAGATAATGTAATTGTTCTAAATTGTGACTATTCTGTTTCCTCTTGAAATAGTATTTATGGAACTCAAACAACAGATTCTACTTACAAAGTTGACTCAAATTATAATAATATTTCTTATTATTCTCCATCTAATTATACTTGGAAAGTTTATAGAGATTGACAATATGCTGAGTGAACAGACTTGTATAAAAGAACCCATGGTTGATTAGTTATTGATACAAAATCAAGAATAGATCGTGATTGTAAAAGAGTTTCATATTTCGTAGAAAATAATACAAGTTATTATTATGATGATACTTATGGTTATTATTATTCTATAAATTCAGCAGGGAAAAGAGTTCCTTATGATGATTATTACTATTATGGAAATCAAAGATGGAATGTTTATAGAGATGGAGATTATTATCCAAACGGAACAGATTTATCAAGAAGAATAAAATCAGATTGGGTTCAGGAACCATATTATGATTGTAGTGATGATTATGTTGAACAAACTTTTGGACCAAGAACAGTTACAAATACTAACAAAACAAAAACTTCTTCAGTTCCAACTAAAACTACTTCAGTAAATGAAGAAGATAGTATAATTATTCAAATGATGAAAGAATTAGGATTATTATAAAATCCAAAAAAAACTAGAAAAATTTTTCTAGTTTTTTTATTTTTATCAAACATCTTCTTTTTCTACCATATCAAACTAAAATTATATAGTTTCTCAATTCACCTGTTTTTATATATTCTGAAGCATTTTGTCAAGTAATTTTTTATGTTAAAATCCATATTTTTTAGTATAAAAGGAGTTAATATCATAGAAATGTTCAAAAAATTTTAAAATTATAAAAATAATAAATAATTTTATAAAATTTCTCTAATTTTTTCTATCAAAATATTTTTTAAAATTTGCATATTTTCATCTAATGATTTTGATTTCTCGGGAATATAAGAGAATCAAGCAGCTTGAATATGTCATCATCAAGAGAAACTTTGGCAAATTTTTGAAACATCATAATCTGCTGAAATACTTCTAAGACTTGCTTTTATTTTTCAATCTTTTAATGGATAAAGCAAAAAACAAACCTTTGAAAATTCCATATTTGCAAGAAATTCATTAATTATTCAAGAAACATCTTCTTCGTTTGTTTCTGTTTTTGTGAAAAAATCTGGTTTTACAATTCAGTAAACTATATTTCATTCTTGTTCTATTTCTCTTAAAACTTCTCCCCAAAGTCTAGTTTTGTTAAAAGTTTTTTTTCTATAAAATTCAAAAATAGGTTTCCTAAAATTTGCTCAAAGTTTTATTAATTTTGATGCAGTTTTTAGAGTTTTTTCTGTTGTATTTGAGTTGTAAAAAATATTTGTATCAGTTATTATTCAAGTATAAAGTAAACTTGCTATTTCAGAATCAATTTTTTTAAAAAAACCTAAGTTTTTGATTAATTTAAAAACTATTTCACAAGTTGAAGATGCTTTTGTATTAACAATATTTATTTTCCCAAAAAGATTATTGCTAATATGATGATCAATTACAACAAAATTTGATTTATTAAAAATCTCTTTATTTTCTTCATATTTTTTTCATAATTGGTCAAGACTAGATGCATCAAAACTAATTATTAAATCAGGATTAAATTCAGATAAATTTACTTGTGTTTCAAAAAAATTTTTTTTCTCTTTTGTAAAACTTACTAAAATATCTTGTGGATTTTCATCATTTGTAGCAATTACATTTTTTCCTAATTTTTTTAATAAAAAATAAAAAGCTCCCAAACTTCAAAAAGCATCAGGATCCATTCTTATATGGTTTATTAACAAAATATTTTTTGATTTTTTAATTAATTTAGCAATTTTCTCAATAGATTTCTTCATAAGGGTTTTATTATAGGATAAAAAAATAATGTTACTATTAATATTACCCCTATAATCCCCTAAAATAGGGAAAAAAACATTTTATATTTTTCTTAATCCCCTTATTTTAGGGGATTATAGGGGTAACTTTTTATTATTTATTTTGATTATATGAAATTTTAAATTTTAGGCAAAAAAAAAGAGCTAAGTGTTTTGGGTAAAATTGACTTAGCTATGTTTGTAGTTCAGATTCACATACCTAAACTAAAATAATTTTTTTTTGGTAGTTTAGGGGAAAAGGAACTTTTTGTTTTTGTGAGAAATAATCCTTTTTTCTCTTGAATCAAACATAACACTAATTGATTAGTTTTGACTCTAATCTTTTACCACTCTCGGGTGATTTTTTAAGAGCTATTCACCTTGCTCTTTTATTTTTTGTTTTTGTGGATTTTAAAAACTTTTGTTTTTAATCCGTTTTTTAAGGTTTTTGGTGATTTATAATTGAGTTTTATTATATCCATAACCAAACTAATTTTTTTAAAATATTAACTTAGTTATGGATATAATTTTTTGTACTCTCCTCACCGTTTTTGTTTTTATTTTTGTTCTAATTTCTTAGAAAAGGTTTTTTTGCTTTTGGATTATCTACTGGATTTTTGTAGGTTCCGACTTGAGTAGTAAAGATTTTGTTAAGGTTCTTTGTAAGTTGTTTTTAATAACTTACAACTGTATTATACTTCAAATCTTAATTTTGTGCAAAAATTTTGTAAAAAAAAATATTTATAAAAGTTCTTAGTAGACTTATTGGCTTATAATAAAGAAAGATTTTTTATTTTTTATTTCGTAAATATTTGATTTTTTAATTAAAATCTGCTATAGACTTTTTTGTAAAATGTGTTGTAATATAAAATTTGTTGTAAATTTTTATACATAAATTTTAACTGAATTTATTTTGTAAAAAAAAAAGTTAAAAAGTGAAAATGGAAAAAGTTTATAAAAATTTGCTCCATTTTTTTTGACAAAACATCATATTTTATGCTACAATAACTTCGCAACATATTTTATTTCCTAATTTATAAAAATTATGAAAAAAGAAAAAAATTGGCAAGAAAAAGTTTATGATTCTGTTGTAGACTGAAAACCTATGTCACAAGTTGTACATTGGACCTTGATTCTTTGAATGTCTTGTTTACCAGCATTACAAATTACACAAGCTTCTCTTGCAGTTGCTAATATGTAAAAAACTAGAATTAAATCTAGTTTTTTTCTTGCATTAAAAAAAAAATGTCTATAATTCGAATATCTTATTTTTAAACTAATAAAGTTATGTATAAAATAGTAACTGTAAAAGCTAGAGAAGTTATAGATTCTAGATGAAATCCTACTGTAGAAGTTGATTTGAATTTAGAAAACGGGAAGGGAAGTGCAATTGTTCCAAGTTGAGCAAGTACTTGAGTGCACGAAGCTCTTGAATTAAGAGATTGAGATAAAGCCAGATATTTAGGGAAATGAGTTTTAAAGGCTGTTTCTAATATAAATAATATTATTGCAAAAGAAATTGTTTGAAAAAGTTTTTCTAATGTTAGAGAATTTGATAATTTTTTAATTGCATTAGATTGAACAAAAAATAAATCTAAATTTTGAGCAAATGCAATTTTGGGTTGTTCTATGGCTTTTGTTGTAGCTTGTGCAAAATCTGAAAATAAAGAAATTTTTGAATTTCTTTGAGGGGGAAAATGAAATATTTTACCAGTTCCTTTAATGAATATTGTAAATTGATGAAGTCATGCTGATAATGTTTTAGATTTTCAAGAGTTTATGATTGTTCCAGTTTGAGCTCCAAATATAAAAGAAGCTGTAAGAATGTGAGCAGAAGTTTTTCATAATTTGAAATCAATTCTGAAAAAATCATGACAAGTAACTGCAGTTTGAGATGAATGAGGTTTTGCACCAAATTTTGATTCAAATAAACATGCAATTGAAACTGTTATTGAAGCAATTAAAAAAGCTGGTTATACAACAGATCAAATTAAAATTTCTCTTGATGTTGCTAGTAGTGAATTTTATGAAGAAGGAAAATATAATTTGAAATGAGAAAATAGAATTTTAACAAGTAGTGAATTATGTGATTATTATGAAGAAATGGTAAATAATTATCCAATTTTTTCAATAGAAGATTGAATGGCAGAAGATGATTTTGCAGGTTGGGCAGAAATGCAAAAAAGACTTTGAGACAAAATAAAAATTGTTTGAGATGATTTATTTGTAACAAATATTGAAAGAATTGAAATGTGAATTGAACAAAATCTTGCAAATGCAATTTTGATTAAATTAAATCAAATAGGAACAGTGAGTGAAACTCTTGATGCAATTAATCTAGGAAAAGAAAATGATATGATTTCAATTATTTCTCATAGATCTTGAGAAACAGAAGATACTTTTATAGCTGATTTAGCTGTTGCTGTAAATGCTTGATATATCAAAACTGGAAGTTTATCAAGAACTGATAGGATTGCTAAATATAATAGACTTATTAGAATTGAGGAAAAATTAGGGAAGTAAAACACAAAAAAGCTAGAAATTTTTCTAGTTTTTTTTACTTTCTCAAACTTACAATAGTTTCTATATGATGAGTGTGTGGGAACATATCAACTGGAATAACTTTATCTATTTTGTAAGTGCTATTTTTTAAAATATATTCCAAATCTCTTGCTAAAGTGCTTGGATTACAGCTTACATAAATTATTTGCTCTGAATCAAATTTCAAAATATTTGGTAAAGCACTTGGATGCATTCAAGCCCTTGGTGGATCAATAATCAACAAATCTGCTTTTTTAGAAGTTTTTAAATAATCTTCTAAAAAATCTTCAACTTTTGCATTAATAAATTCTATATTTTCTAAATTATTCTTCTTTGCATTATTTTGTCAATCTTGTGAAGCTGATTTCACAAGTTCAACAGAATAAACTTTTTTAGCTCAAGCCTTAGCAAAAATCATTCAAATTGTTCAAGTTCAACCATATAAATCTAGGACAGTTTTAGAACCTCACCCCAGCCCTCTCCTCAGTGGAGAGGGGGTGTTATCCCTCTCCTCTAAGGAGATGGTAGGGTGAGCCTCTGCTATTTCTAAAACCTTTGAATACAAAAGTTCTGCTCAATAAGAATTTGTTTGAAAAAAACTTGTTGGAGAAATCTCAAAATTTAAATCTAAAAGTTTTTCTTTAATTGTTTTTTCTCAATAAATTAATTCAAGCTCTCAAATTGCAATATCAGCTTTATTTGAATTATAAGACAAATAAATAGATTTTATCTCACTAAATTCTTTTGCTAATTCAAGAAAAAAAGATTTGATTTCTTGGATAAAGGCAGAATATCCTCTAACTCCCTCTTTACTAAGGATGGATTGTGTATGGTATTTATCATTAAAACTAAAAACAATCATAATTTCATTTGCAAAAAAAGTTCTTCTTAGCAATATATGTCTAAAAAATCATTCTCAAGTTTTTTGATCATAAACAGGTAATCAAGAAGTTTTTGAAAAATCTTTAATTTTTTTATAAATTTTATTAGCTAAATCATCAATTAAAATACAACCTTCAAAATCTTGAACTTGGCTAAAACTTCCTTGTTTGTGAAATCAAACATTAAAATGTTCTTCAATTCCAGCTTTTGCACTAATTAATTTTCCAAAAGAAAATTCCACTTTATTTCTATATCAATCAACTAAAGGAGATGGAAGAATTGATGAAAAAGAATTTTCATTATATTTTTCATTATATTTTTTAAGTAAATTAAGAGATTCTTTTACTTGATTTTCTTTAATTTTTAATTGTTCTATATAAGGAATATTTACCCGTTTACAACCTCAACATTCTCAATAAATATTATTTGGATGTACTTTTTCTAAATTGGATTTTTTCACAACATCAAGAACTTGAGTTTCTATATAATCTTTTTTCTTTTTTAGAACTCTTAAGTTAACAATGCTTCATGGAACAACTCCTCATGTAATAAAAATTATTCTTCAATCTGAATGTTTAGCAAATCATTTTCCTCCAAAAACTAATTTTTCTACTGTAATATTTTCTAAAAATTCTTGTTTTTTCATTATTTTTTGTTAAATTATCAAATAAATTTTTTAGATTATATAAAAATAATTATGAAAAACAATTTATTAATTTTCTTTATTTTAATTATTACTTGAATTTTTTGAATATTTTCAGGTTTTATTTGAGCAAATATAGTAAATCAAAATTGAAATAAAGCTGAAAAAAATATTTCTTCTTCAAATTTATGAAATTTGCAAAATGATGTTATAGATATAGTAAGAAATATTTCTCCAAGTGTTGTTAGCATAATAATCAAAAAAGATATGCCTATTTACAGGTGAGACCCATGGGGATTTTTTAGACAAAAAGTTGGAAGTATAAATCAAAAAATTTGAGGTTGAACTGGGTTTTTTATAAGAAAAGATTGAGTTATTCTTACAAATAAACATGTAGTTAGTGAACAAAATGCAACTTATACTGTTATTTTGAGCTCGTGAGAAGAATTTGATGCGAAAGTTTTAGCTTTTGTAGAAAACACAGATTTAGCGATTATTAAGATTGAATCAAAGAAAAATTTCAAAGCTTTAAATTTTGCAAAAAGAGATTCAGTAAAAATATGACAATTTGCAATTGCAATTTGAAATGCTTTAGCTGAATTTGATAACTCTGTTTCTTTCTGAGTTATTAGCTGATTAAATAGAAAAATTCAAGATTCAGGAATAAGTTTGACTTGACTAATTCAAACTGATACTGCAATAAATCCTTGAAATTCAGGTTGACCACTTTTAAATATTTCTTGAGAAGTTGTTTGAATAAATACAGCAATTGTTTCTTGAAGTCAATGAATTTGATTTGCAATTGCTTTAAGTGAAGAAATTATTGATGAAATTTTGAAAAATTTATAAAAAAATACTCCCTAAGAATTAGGGAATATTTTTAATCTACTAAATATTTATTTATCATATCAACTAACTCAGGAGCTTGTTTAACTCAAACTAATTGAGAAACTGGTTTTCCATCTTTAAAAATTATCAGTGTTGGAATGCTCATAATTCTAAATTGAGAAGCTAAAGCTGGTTCTTCATCAACATTTATTTTTGCAACTTTTGCTTTTCATTCCATTTCTTTTGCAACTTGTTCAAGAATTGGTAACATCATTTTACAAGGACCACACCATTCAGCCCAGAAGTCAACCAAAGTAACACCTTCTTTTATTTCATCTGCGAAATTTTTTTCATTCAGAATTAAAGCCATATTTTTAAAATTAAAAATTAAAATTGTTTGTTAAGAATTTTTAACGAGAGATATTCTATTTTTATTTTACTTTTTTTCAACTTTTTATTATACTTTTTTAAAAAATTATATAAAATCAAAAAAATTTAGATATTAAAATTAATTAAATTTATGTTGGAGAAATCAAAAATATTTTTAGAAAAAAACTTAGATAATTTTAGTGAAAAAGATGTTTTAGAGTTGCAAAAAATTCTTGAATATCATTCTGATTTGTATCATAATAAACAATCACCAATAATTAGTGATAAAGATTATGATGATTTACTCAAAAAATTGCAATTTCTAGAAGAGAAATTTTCTTTAGAAAAAAAATTTTGAGGACAAGTTTGAGCTGAAGTTAAAGAATCAACTTTTGCAAAAGTAAAACATTCAAGACCTATGATTAGTCTTGATAATACTTATAATGAAAAAGATTTAAGAGATTTTGATGAGAGAGTTATGAAATTAGTATCTAATAACAGCTTTTTAGTTTTGAAGAATATTGAATATTGTTTGGAATTCAAATTTGATTGACTTTGAGTAGAATTAATTTACAAAAATTGAGAATTTGTTCAAGCTATAACTAGATGAAATTGAATTTTATGAGAAGATGTAACTGAAAATGTAAAAAAAATAAAAAATATTCCTAAAAAAATTTCTTATTTATGAGATTTAGAAGTTAGATGAGAAGTTATTATGCCTATTTCTAGCTTTGAAAAATTAAATAAAGATGCTATAAAAAATTGAGAAAAAGTTTTTTCTAATCCGAGAAATGCAGCAAGTTGAAGTCTTAGAACTTTGGATACAAATTTAACAGAAAAAAGAAACTTGAAGTTTTTTGCTTATGATTTATGAGAGTTTAAACAAGATTTTTTTCTATTTTATATTTGAAAAAGTTATGCTTATTTTTCTGTTATAAAATATTTAGAAACTTTATGATTTGAAATTTCTTCTTATTTCAAAATTTGTAATTGAATTGAGGAAGTTATAAAAAATATTGAAAATTTCTGAAATACAAAAAAAGAAATTGATTTTGATATTGATTGACTTGTTTTGAAAGTTAATGATATTCATTTATGGGAAACTATATGAAAAACAGAACATCATCCAAGATATGCAATTGCTTATAAATTTCCAGCAGAAATTTTTACAAGTAAAATTATTTCTGTAGAACATTCAGTTTGAAGAACAGGAACAATTACCCCAGTAGCTAATCTTGAACCAGTTATAATTTGATGAGTAACAGTAAAAAGAGCAACTTTACATAATTATGAAGAAGTTGAAAATTTAGGAGTAAATATTTGAGATTATGTTTTTTTGAAGAGAGCTTGAGAAGTAATTCCAAAAATTATTTCTGTTGTAAGCTCATCCCAAGAAGAGAATAAATTAGAAAAGATTCTTCCACCAGAATTTTGTCCAAGTTGTAATACAAAAATTCAAAAAGATGAAGATAAAGTTAGATATTATTGTCCAAATTCTGTAGATTGTCCAGCTCAAAAGTCGGAAAAACTTGCTTTTGCAGTAGGGAAGCAATGATTTAATATTGATTGACTTTGAGAAAAACAAGTAGAATTATTTTTAAATTTTTGAATTATTCATAATATAGTTGATGTTTTCAAAATTTCATCTAAAAAAGAAAAAATTCTTGAACTTGAATGATTTAAAGAAAAATCTGTTTCTAATTTAATTTCATCTGTTTCAGAAGCTAAAAAAACTGATTTAAAAAAATTTATTACAGCTCTTTGAATTTCTGGAGTTGGTAAAAAAACAGCAAAAACTCTTGAAAAATATATTTTGTCATTAAGTTTTGAGAAATTTAACTTAGAAATATTTTTGAAAGCTTTTGAAAATATAGAAATATTAATAAGTTTACCTGATATTTGACCAGAAATTGCGAAAAATTTGGTAGAATATTTTTCCAACGATGCTCACAAAAAAATTATTAAAGATTTATTTGAAGTTTTGGAGTTTGATAATTCCACATCAACACAAGCTCACCCTAACCCTCTCCTTAGAGGAGAGAGGATGGCACAAAATAAATTTTTCTGAAAAAAAGTTTGTATAACTGGAAGTTTTGAGTGATATTCCCGTGATGAATTAGTAGAAATTTTAGAAAAAAGTTGATGAGAATTTGTTTCTTCGGTTTCAAAAAATACTAACTTTTTACTTGCTTGAGAAAAGGCTTGAAGTAAGTTACAAAAAGCTAATTTGTTATGAATTTCTGTAATAAGTTTAGAAGAATTTTTAAAAAATATTTAAAATTAATAAAAAAATATATTCTTGAAATATATGATAATTATATAGATTTTATAGAATGTTTTGTAAATAAAAAAATTATATTTATAAGAATAAAATAAAAAAAAAGTTAACTCCTCTGCTTCATTTGAGTGTGAATACTTTACACTCTCCACAGACCAGTCAACTTTTAAGTGTTTAAATTATATTAAATAATAACCAAAAAGTCAAGAAAAAATGATAAATAAAAATGAAATAATTGATAAAATAATTTTTAGTGCATATGATGAAATAAAATCTAATACTAAAGTTTTTACTAAAGATGTTTTTCATAAGCTAAAAAACAAGATTTATGGAGAATACAAAATAGTAAAACCTTTTTCTAGTATAGAATTAATAGAAAGATATAATTTTTTGATAAATAATTGAGAAATAGAAGAGGATTTAGTTTTGACAAAAGTTCTTAGAAAAAGAGGAGTTAGAAGTTTGTCTTGAGTTACTGTGATTTCTCTTTTGACAAAAAGTTTTCCTTGTCCTTGAAAATGTGTTTATTGTCCAACTTTTGAGGGATTACCAAAAAGTTATATTCCAAATGAACCAGCAGTACAAAGAGCAGAATTAAATAAATTCGATCCGATAATGCAAATTCATAATAGACTTAGAGCTTTGGAAATTACAGGGCACAAAATAGAAAAAAATGATGTTAGAATTATTGGTTGAACTTGGAGTTTTTATCCAAAATCCTATAAAGAAAGTTTTATAAAATGAATTTATGATGCATTTAATACTTATGATGAAATGAGTAAGTTTATTGAAAAAACAGATTTTTCAAATGATAAATTTGCAAGTTTTAAAATAAAAGAAACTTATAAAATGAAAGAGAGTTCTTCTCTAGAAGAAGCAAAAAAAATAAATGAAACTACAAGATGTAGAATTATTTGAATAGCAATTGAAACTCGTCCAGATTGGGTTAATGAAGAAGAAATAAAAGATTTAAGAAGATTTTGAGTAACTCGTGTAGAAATTGGTTATCAAACTACAATTGATGAAATAAATGAGTTAAATAAAAGGTGACATTGAAATGCTGAAAGTATTAAAGCAACAAAAATGTTGAAAAATGCTTGATTCAAAGTTGTTGCTCATATGATGCCAAACTTGCTTGGTTCTAATCCAGAACTAGATATTAAATCTATGAAAGAAGTTTTTGAAAATCCAGATTTCAGACCTGATGAATTAAAAATTTATCCAATGATGGTTACAAATAATTCTGAATTAACAGAAATTTGGAAAACTTGATGATTTAAGGCTTATGATGATGAAACATTAATAAATTTGACTTGCAAACTTGAAACAATGATTCCTGAATATGTTAGAATAAACAGAACTTATAGAGATATTCCAGCAAGTGAAATTCTTGAAGGTTCACATTTGGCAAATCTTAGACAAATTGTTGAAGATAAGTTGAAATCTGAATGAATAAAACTTGTTGATATTCGTCATAGGGAAATCAAAGATTGAAAAAATAATCCTCGTGATGCTGTTTTAAATATTTTTGAATATGAAGCTAGTGGTTGAAAAGAATTTTTCTTGACTTTTGAAGATCCAATTGATAGAACTATTTTTAGTTTGTTAAGGTTGAGATTGCCGAGTGACACCTCATCCCAGCCTTCTCCTTTGGAGGAGAAGGCGCAGAATACTATTTCCCCCTCTACTCCAAAGGAGAGGGGGCTAGGGGGTGAGGGAAAAATTTTTCCAGAGTTAGAATGAGCAGCTTTGATTAGAGAAATTCATACTTTTTGAGACCAACTTTCTATAAATGAAAAAGGTTCAACTTTTGGTCAACATATAGGTTTTTGAAAAAAACTTATTGCAAAAGCTGAAGAAATAGCTAAAAATGCTTGATTCAATAAAATAGCTGTTATTTCTTGAGTTTGAGTTAGGCAATATTATGAAAAAAGATGATATATTTTGCAGTGAGAATATATGGTTAGAGAGATTTAAAAACAAAAAATATAAAAAAGTTTTGAAAAAAATGTTTTTGTAATAAAATTTGTCTAAATTTTTTATAAAAACATTTTTGATTATACCTACGTGCTTTATTTTACTTCTTTTGAAATTACTTCGGGAAATTTTTTCCCACAAACCATACAATAATTTGCCCTTTTTAAGTTTTTTGAATTACATCTAGAGCATGTTTTTCAAATAATTTTATCAGATTTCAATTTTTGATTTTCAACAACTTCCATAAAAACTAAGATTGTAACAGATGAAACTACAGCAATTAATATTGGTCAAAGAAGAATTAAAACAGATCAAATTATTTTTCAAAGAGCAGTTATTGGATAAATATCTCAATATCATACGGTTGTCATTGTTACGATTGACCACCAAAATGCTTGAGGAATTGAAGAAAACATTATTGGATTTGCTTTATTTTCCACTTCAAAAATTAATATAGAAACAACAGTTAAAATAATAAAAAGTGTTATAAATATTCATTTATATTCATTTTTATAGTCTTTCAAAGCTTTTAGAAATCAACTCATAACAGGAATATGTTTTGCTAGTTTAAGAATTCTAAAAATTCTTATTAGTCTTATAGAAGCCATGTAAACACTATTTATACTGAAATCAACTCAAAAAAATGCAATTACTAGAAAAAATAAAACAAAAGCCAATAAATCTATTATATTTAAAATATCTTTTACAAAAGACACTTTATTTTTTGCTCTGAACAAACGATATAAATATTCTATTCAAAAAACAAATGATATAAAAAAATCAGCAATATACAGCTCATATCTAATTAATGGTCAAAGTCATTTGAAACTTTCTAGTATAAGAATAAATACTGAAAAAATAATCAATAAAATTATAAAACCATTAAAAAAATTTCAGAACTTATTATTTGGATCTTCAAGTATATTTTCAAATTTTCTTTTATCATAAGAAAATAATTCTTTTATGTTTTTAAAAAATTGCTTCATAAGATTAAAAAATAAAGATACATTTTTTATAATTATATAATTTATTTTTAATAAAAGCAAATATTATTTTAGTTTAAATTATTTGGTATAACTGATAATTTTTTTAAAAAAAATTAAACTTTTTATTTCATATTTTCTTCCACAAAATCCCAGTTTACTAAATTCCAGAAATTTTCTAAATATTTTGGTCTAAGATTTCTATAATCTATATAATAAGCATGTTCCCAAACATCAACTGTTAATAATGCTTTATTTTCTGTTGTTAACGGAGTTTCTGCATTAGAAGTAGAAACTATTTTTAAACTTCATTCTGGAGTTTTTACAAGCCAAGTCCAACCTGAGCCAAAATTACTTACAGCAGTAATAGAGAATTCTTCTTTAAATTTCTCAAAATTTCCAAAATATTTATTTATTTCTTCTAGTAAGATTCAATTTGGAGTTTTACTAGAATTTGGAGTCAAACAGTTGAAATAAAAAGTATGATTCCAAACTTGTGCCGAATTATTAAAAATTCATCATCTAGAATTTTTTATAATTTCTTCTAAACTTTTGTCTTCAAATTCTGTTCAAACAATTAATTTATTTAAATTAGTAACATAAGTATTGTGATGCTTGTCGTGGTGGAATTCTAAAGTTTCTTTAGAAATATAAGGTTCTAATGCATCTTTCTCATAAGGTAGATTTGGTAATTCAAACATATTTCTTTGTTAATTAAATAATAAAATATAACTAATATTATGTTTTTAAGTTTTTTTTGCAATTTTTTTTTGTAAAAAAAAGATTTATGAATAAAATCCGACCGTATTTTTAAAAACTTAAAAATTAGCAGTAAATGTTTAAGAAAAAAAATTTAAAAGAAATCAAAGAAAAAAAAGATAATATAATGAATATATTGTGAATAATATCTATTTTATTTATTTTTATTTTTGGAATTTTCACTTTAGTCAAAGTTAGTTGAATGAATTTTAACTTGCATAAAAATTTCAAAGAAACTTATTTTTGAAAAGTTATTACTTGAAACTCTTCAGGTTCTTTAGAAGAGGAAAACAAAAATATAAATATATTGATTGTTTGAAGGTGATGAGATATAAATGATGCACCAAATCTTACAGATAGTATAATATTAGCTTCAATAAATAAGAAAAAAAAATATATTTCTATGCTATCTTTACCTAGAGATTTTTATGTTGATTATTGAGAAAATATTTGAGAATGAAAAATAAATTGAATGTATGCTGAATATTTGTGAAAATATAAAGATGAGAAAATAGCAATGCAAAGATTAGAATCAAAAGTTACAGAAATAACTTGAGAAAATATAGATTATTATGTAAATATCGATTTTGAAGGTTTTATAAAATTGATAGATTATTTATGATGAGTGAAAATTACAGTTCCAAAAAATCTTGTAGATAATGAGTATCCTGATAATAATCACGGATACACTACTTTTATTTTGAGAGCTTGAACTTGGGTTTTGGATTGAGAGGTTGCTTTGAAATATGTTAGAAGTAGAAAAAATACAGGTTGAGACTTTGCGAGAAGTGAGAGACAGCAACAAATTATTTCAGCAATAAAAGACAAAATTATAACAGAATGATATTTAACAAGTCCAGTAAAAATTAAATCTTTATATGATTTTTTTGTTTCTTATGTGAAAACAGATATGGATTCTTTTACTATGATAAAGTTAGCTACAGAGCTAAAAATGCTCTGAGATTTAAAGGTTTATTCATCTTGATTAAATACAAGTTGTGAGTTATGAGTTTGTGATAAATGATGATTTATGTATTTTCCACAAAGAAATATTTTTGGTTCAAGTGTGGTTTTACCAATTTGAGCTTTGAAATGAAAAATTTCTTATTATGATGATATAAAAAATTATTCCAAAATAATTTTTTATGCTCCAGAATTATTTGAAGAAAAATTAAAAATAAGTATTTTTTCTAATAAAGAAGATAAAATCATTGCTTCCGAATTAAAAGATAGTTTAAAAAGATTTGGTCTTGAAATAAATACGAGTGAAAAAATATGAAAAAAATCAGAATTAGAAACTTCAAGAAAAATAATTTTTAATTCTGAGGCTTTGAATTCTGAAACGGTAAGATTTTTGAAAGAATATTTGTCTACTGAAAATATAGAACAAGTGTTGGTTCCTAAGTATGCTAGTGATCCTAATACAAAAATAGAAATAATTTATTAATAAAATAATTTTATGGTTGAATATAGAAATAGAAAAACTGGGAATTTTTCAAGAAAAACAGCACCAACTTCAAGTAATTTTTCTAAAATATTACTTAAGTTTTTGTTTTATATATTAATTTTTTGATGAATTGCTATGATACTTTGAGGGTTTTTATTGTATCAAAAATACATAAGACCACTTCCTCCAATAACAGAGCTAAAAAATATGGAAAATGATTTAGCTCAAACTTCAACTATTTATGATAGAAAATGAAATATTTTGTATAATATTTATAAGGAAAAAAGAACTTATATAGGTTTTTCTGATATAAATAAAAATATGATTAATGCAATTGTTGCTTGAGAGGATAAAAGATTTTGGACAAATCCATGATTTGATTTTATTTGACTTGTAAGAGCTTGATTAATTTGAATAACTTCTTGAGAAAAAGTAGGATGAACATCTACAATTAGCCAACAATTAATAAAAAATACTTTACTTAATGATGATAGAAAAATTGAAAGAAAAGTAAAAGAAATTTATCTGTCTTATAAATTAAATAAAGTTTTTAGTAAAAATGATATTTTAGAATTATATTTAAATAAAATAGCTTTTTGATGAAATGCTTATTGAATAGAACAAGCAGCTCAGACTTTTTTTTGAAAAAAAGCAAAATATTTAGATATTTTGGAATCCAGTATTTTGGCTTCATTGCCTAAATGACCAACTTATTATTCTCCATATTCACATTCAGATAGATTAATGTGATATTCTTATGTTTATCCTAAATTAAAAACTTCTTCTGATTGATATGTTTCTCAGAAAATTTTATCAGAAAAAGATGTTATAGATAATAAAAAAGAATTTGAAATTTTTAAAAGTGTAGTTTCTGATTTCAAATGAAAACCTTTAGATGATTGAAATTTGCTTTTATGTTGATTAAAAACTAGTAATTTCAAATGATTTGTAAAAACAGATTCTTCTTGATGTGTTGTTTTGGCCTATTCAGATTTGATGGAAGTTTTAAATAATGTCAGAATTGAAGTTTGAGATAATTATATAGGATATCAAGTTTGAAGAAAAGATTTTATCTTATGAAGAATGTTAGAAGATAAATATATTAATTTTGATGAATATAAAAAATCTTTACTTGATGGACTTGTTTATAAATTCAAAGAAAATAAGGAAAAAATAAAATACCCACACTTTGTATTTTATGTAAAAGATTATCTAGAAGAAAAATATTGAAAAGATGTTTTAGAAAATAAGTGATTTAAAATTGTTACAACTCTAGATCCAGAATTACAAGACAAAGCTCAAGAAATAGTTACTACTTATGCAGATAAAAATGCAAAAAATGTGAAAGCAAATAATGCTGCAAGTATAACAATTGATAACAAAACTTGAGAAATAATTTCTATGGTTTGATCAAGAAATTATTATAATAAAGAAATTTCTTGAGAAAATAATATTATAACTTCAATGCTTCAACCTTGAAGTTCCTTCAAACCTTTTGTTTATGCTCTTGCAATGGAAAAAAATGAAATTTGACCAAAAACTCCAATTTTTGATGTTAAAACAAAATTTCCATGATGATATGAACCAAAAAACTTTGATGGAGAGTTTATGAATAAAATGACTTTAGAAACATCTTTAGGTCATTCTAGAAATATTCCAGCAATTAAAATGTTTTATTTAGCTTGATGAGAAAATATTATTTTGGATTTTATTTCCAAATTATGAATAAAATCTCCTAATAAATTCAAAAAAGATTATAAAGAGAAATATAATAAAGAACGGACTTATTGACCTTCTATGGCTTTATGAACATCTGAATTAACTCCATTAGAACTTGCGACAGCTTATTCTAGGTTGGCAAATTTATGAAAAGAAAAAACAATTACACCAATTCTAAAAATTTATGATGCTAAATGAAATATTATTGAAGAATCTTCAAGAGAATTATCAAAAGAAGTAGTTAGTTCTTGAACTGCATATTTAATTACAGAAATTTTATCAAATACATCAGCAAGACCATCAATTTGGAATAATTATTTGACTTTGAAATGAAGAAAGGTAGCAGCAAAAACTTGAACTTCAACAAAACAATATACAAAAAATTGAACAAAATATATTTTTCCACAAAATCTTTGGACAGCAGGTTATACTCCTCAACTTACAACTGTGGTTTGGGCTTGAAATACAAATTGACAAGAAGTTAGTATGAATTGAGATTGATTAATGACAGCTTGACCAATTTGGAGAGATATAATGAATTATGCTCATAGAAATTTAAAGGTAGAAGATTGGAATCGACCCTGAAGTATTAAGCAGGTAGCAATATCTAAAAATTCATGAAAACTTCCAACATCAAAAACTCCAGAGGAAGATATTGTTATTGGAAATTTCATAAATGCTCCAAAAGATTATGATAATAGTTATATTTCTGTGCAAGTTGATGTTTTATGTAACTGAAAGGTAACAGACCAAACTCCACCAGATGCTATAAAAAATGTTTTTTGAGTAGTTTACCACTCTCTTAGACCAAATGATCCAGCTTGGGAGGATCCTGTAAGAGCAATTTCTCCTTGACTTGCATTTAGTAATGAGCCTTGTGAAAGATGAGAATTTCCTTCAAAAATGCAATTATGAATGAATATCTGATCTTTAGTGGAATGAACAAATTATGTAGAATTAGCATATAGAAGTGAAAAACCTGTTACAAAAATAGTTTTAACATTAGATTGAAATGTCGTTTGAAATTATTCTTTGCCTTGAAAATTGGAATGAGGTTATAGATGAACTTTTACTGTTCCAGCTTGATTTGAAGGTTCTAAAATTTTAGAAGCAAAAGTTATTGATAATGGATTTTATTCAAAAACTATAACAAAAACAGTTTCTATATGATGAAAAGATTTATCTTGACCACAAATTACTATTACAAATCCAGCAAGATGAGTTATAAGACTTAATGGATGACAATATTTTAATTTGAGATGAGAAGTTACTGATTCAAGTCCATTAAAAAGTTTATCAGTTTATCTTGATTGAAAAGTTTTACAATCTTGAATAAAAACAAGAAAATTTACGGTTTCTGTTAATACTAATTGACTTTGAGCTTGAACTTATCCGATAGTTGTTGAAGCTATAGATATTAATTGAAATTCTTCAAAATCTAGTGTTAGCTTAGAAATTCTTGATAATTCTTGAATTAATTCTTGAAGTTGAGCAGAAAATTAATTAGACTATATTTGTATTAATAACCATATTTTATGAAGAGAACTAAAATTATTGCTACATTATGACCAGTTACAAATTCTAGAGAAAAATTAATAGATTTGTACAAAGCTTGAGTAAATATTATTAGATTTAATTTTTCTCATGCAAATCATGAGGATTCTTTGAAAACAGCTAATTTAATAAAAGAATTAAATTCAGCTTGATTAACAAATTTAAGTTTACTTTTAGATACAAAATGACCAGAAATTAGAACTTGAGATGTGAAAGAAAAAATAAATTTTGAAACTTGAGAAATTTTTAAAATTTATTCTAATTTTGAAGCTTTAGAATGAGAAAGAAGTTTATTTTGTGATTATCCGTTTTTGGCTGAAGATATTCAAATTGGTAAAAATATAATTTTAGACTCTGGACTTTTAAATGTAGAAGTTCTTGAAAAATATGATGATTATGTTTTAGTAAAAGCTTTGAATTCAGCATTAATTTGATCAAGAAGACATATAAATTTACCTTGAGTTAGATTGAGACTTCCTTGAGTTACAGAAAAAGATAGAGAAGATATTTTATGGTGAATAAAAAATTGATTTTCTTTTATTGCAGCTTCTTTTATCAGAAATGCTTGAAATGTAGAAGAAATGAGAAATTTATTAAATTCAAATTGATGAGAAAATATAAAGATTATTTCAAAAGTAGAAAATGAAGAAGCAATAGATAATTTAGATGAAATAATTATGGCTTCCGATTGAGTTATGGTAGCTAGATGAGATTTATGAATAGAAGTTCCGATTCAAAAACTAGCTGTTTATCAAAAACAAATGGTTGATAAATGTAAAGAAAATGGGAAAATTGTTGTTGTTGCAACTCACTTACTTGAAACAATGATAGAAAATCCTTTTCCTACTAGAGCAGAAAGTTCAGATGTTTATAATGCAACTCTTCAAAAACCAGATTGTCTAATGCTTTCTTGAGAAACTGCAATTTGAAAATTTCCAGTTGAAAGTGTAAAAATGATGACTTCTCTTATAGAAGAAGCAGAAAAAAATATGAAATATGATCATTTTAGTTTTGTTGCTACTTGATTAAATGAGAGAGATATAGAAAAAAAATTATTAATTAGAAGTTGAATTTTTATTTGAGAAGAACTTTGAGCAAAAGCTGTTATAGTTTTAACAAAATCTTGATTACTTGCTAGACTTGCATCAGCTTTTAGACCAGAAATAAAAACATATGCATTTACAAATAGCCAAAAAACAGTATCTATTTGCAATTCATTTTTTTGAATAGAACCGATTTATTTAGAATCTTGGGATTCAAAGAATTATACCAAAACTTTGGAAGATGCTATAAAATTTTTGAATAAAAAAGGTTTATTGAATTATACAGATAAATTAATTGCAATTAATGATATTCAAAGATGAGATAAAGAAATTCCAGTTATGGAAATAATTAGTGTAAAAGATATATTATAGTACCTCACTTTTAATATTAAGACCTTACTCTACTCTCTCCTTAGAGGAGAGCGAAAACACAAATGTAGAGATGTTGAATACAACATCTCTACAAAATTATAAAAAAACTTTTATGGAAAGGTGTCTCGAGTGGTTTAAGGAGCACGATTGGAAATCGTGTGTGTAGCAATGCACCGAGGGTTCAAATCCCTTCCTTTCCGCCAAAATATTTTGGAGCTTATGATGCTCTAAACTCATTTCCTATAATTATTTAGAACAATTTTATGAGTTTTTAAGTCCAAGTTTTGAATCTAATAAAACTGGTCGGATTTGAAACGGGACGATAGAAATGTGAAAAAAGATCTGAGTGATTTGAGATTTAGTTGATCCAGTTGATAAACAAAATTATACTTACACAGTAAATAAAGATTTAACAAGATACGAGTTATTGTCTTTTGTTGAGGGAGAAGTTGCAATGAATACTCCAAATAATACTTCACTCAATCTTTCCTTAGAAGAGAGAAGTAGCCTATTAGAAAAAACACAAGCAGATGAAATAAATGTTATTACAAAATGACATAAACTTTGAGTTTTGTTAACAAATGACAATATTCCAGTTCAAAGAACATGAACAGGAGTAGTACATATACTCCAGCTTTTTCATATATAGAAGCATATTTTAGATAAAAAACACCTTGAAAAATATTTTTCAAGGTGTTTTTTTTGTGCTTTTTTGAAAATTTTATTTTTTCCAAATACAAATATATTAAAAAATAAATCTAAAATTAGCTTATAAAACTTTTTTGCAAAAAAAAATGTTTTTAGATGATTATAAAAACATCTACACGGAACATACACATTATTTTTTGAATTTTACTACAATTTCTTTTGCTATATCTTTGAAAATAATAGATTTAACAATGTGAAATGTTTTATTGTTAAAACAAAAAATTTTTTAAACAATTTTTTTTATTCACAAGAATTATTTTTAAATCCAGAAAAACTACAACTTTTATTTGAATAAGTACAAATATTTCAATTCATTTTTCATCAATTTCCATTACAAAAGTTTGTGAATTCTTCAAATGTTTTTTCTTGAATAGATAAAATTTCAGTTTGAATTGGCTCTAGTTTATCTGCTTCTTTTTCAGAAGAAGAATTATTTTGGTCTAATAAAGGAGACATCTTTAACATTGGAAGTGTTTCTGAATTTTCTGTTTGTATATTTTCATCACTAGAAACTTCTTCATCTGGAACTAAAAAACTTTCTTCTTCTTCATCTTCATCATTATTTTCTTCATAGTAAGTATTTTTTTCATTAACTGAATATGGTGACTTTTTTGATATTTCAGGTTCTTTTTCATTACTTTCTGAACTTTCTTTTTTAGTTTTTTTATTTGCTTCGTTATTTACTTTTTCTAATTCTTTAGAAAATTCTTGTTTTTCTAAAATAGATTTTTCATCAAAAATAATTCACATAGGTTTTTTTCCTTCTGAAATAGCTTCAATTGGAATAATACTTTCTTGTATTTGTGTTTGAGGAACTTCATCTAAAAATGGTTTATTAAAAGTATTATTTCAAAAAAGTAAATAAAGAAAAAAGATAGAAAAACAAAAAGCTATAGAGCCAGAAAATATTTTTAAAATTCCGAAATTAGATTTTAAAAAATTTGGTCTTTTATATTCAGCCATAGAAATAATCCTACTTTCTAATTTATCTTTGAGTTTTTCTGGTGCTTTTATTTCTGGATTTATTTTATCCAAAATTTCTAATGTATTTTTTAGTTTTTCCTTATTGTCAATGCTTTCAGAAACTTCTAAGATTATGCTTTCTATTTTGTTATTCATTTTTTTAAATAAGTGAAAAAATTAAAATTAAAGTTCATAATTCTCATACTATTTTTTTTAATGTTCTACTAACAATTTTTTTGCAATTATCTTCTGTTTTTCATGTAATATGAGATATCTCAGAATAACTTAAATCATACCAAATTCTCATAAATATTATTTCTGCTTGTTCTTTTTTTATTGTTTTTAAAAAATTTATAATATCTTGAAGTTTTTGTTTATCATCAAAATTTTTTGCAAAATCTTCTATAATTCAAATTTCAAAAGATTCATCAAAAGAAACTTTTTCTTTTTTTTGCTTATAATAATCAATTACTTTATTATAAGCTATTTTGTAAATCCACGATTTAAATGAATTTTCATTTTCAGCCGAAAAAGTCATAATAGAGTTAAAAATTTTTATAAAAATTTCACTAGTTATATCTTCAGCTTCTTCTCTATTTCAAACTTTTAAATACACAAATTTATAAATCAAATCAATATATTTATTATACAAAACAGAAAAAGATTCATTATTTCATTTTTTGTATTTCATTATTAATTCTAAATCACTCATTATATAAACGGATATTTAGTAAAAAAATGACAATTAATAATATTTAATTTTACAAATAAATATTAATTGTTATTTAAATTATAAGTAAATAAAATTTTTTTCCAAAAGATTTTCTAAATTTTAAAAATATTTTAATTTGGGAAATTATGCCTTTGGAAAGTGATGTAAGTTTTAGGAAAAAAGGGAATTTTTTTAGTTTTTTCTTATTTGATTTTTCTCAACTTGTCGATATAGATTTCTGCCCAAAAATGAAAAGCTACTTTAAGTATTTCAAGTAGCTTTTAAAAAGTTTTTCTTGTTTTGGCAAGGATCATAGGAATTGCACCTATGTCTATCAGCTTCGGAAACTGATCACTCTTCTAATTAAGCTAGATCCTTATATATTTTGTAGAAATATTACATATAATATTTCTACTTTTAAAATTCTTCATCTTGTTGCATAATACTCATATTCTTCTCAATTTCAAGAAATTTTTGATTATTCTTTTGAAACATTAATTCACAATTTCATATTGGTCAATTTCTGTTTTTTCTAATCAAAACATCAGTTATTCATTTTCTGTCTGTAAATTCATCATAATACTCTTCTCTATAAAGCATCATAACAATATCAGCATCTTGCTCTATAGATCAAGATTCTCTCAAATCAGACATTATAGGTCTTTTATCTGGACGAGTTTCAACAGTTCTAGATAACTGACTAAGAGCAATAATTGGAACATTTAATTCACGAGCAAGAGCTTTTATTCATCTTGAAATTTCGCTTACTTCTTGAACTCTATTCATAGAATTTCAAGAACTCATTAATTGTAAATAATCAATTATGACTAAATGAATTCAGCTTTCTATTTTTAATCTCCTACATTTACTTTTTAAATCCGATAAATTTCATCAAGCAGTATCATCTATATAAATATTTGCAACACTTAATTTTTCCATTGCTTCTCCAATTTTTGCAAATTCTTCATCTTCCAATTCTCATCTTGCAAGCTTCCAAGAATTTATTTCCATCGCACTTGCTATCATTCTATCTGTTAATTGTTCTTTACTCATTTCAAGAGAAAAAATAGCAACATTTTTTCAAGAAAAACCAACATTTTGTGCTAAATTAAGAGCAAAAGCAGTTTTTCACATTGAAGGACGAGCAGCTAAAATAACCATATCTCATCATTTCAATCAAGTTATTTTATCATCAAGACTTTTAAATCAAACTTGTAACCTATGTTCTTTTATAGAATCTGGATTTTCGTGGACTTCTGCAAATTCTTCATATCTTTGAGTAAGAATTTCATTTATATGAATTAATTTATTTCTAATAAATGTTTGAGTAACAGAAAAAATTGATTTTTCAGCTTTCTCAAGAAGTTCATTTATTAATTTATCTTCATCAAAACCAAAAGAAATTATTTCATTTCCAGCTTTGATTAATTTCCTCAAAACTGATTTATTCTTAACTATTTGTGCATACTCAAAAATATTTGCAGTTGTAGGAACAATTTCTGTTAATTCAGATAAATAGGTTATTCATCAAACTTTATCAAGAATTTTTTTATCATCTAATTTTTCTTTTACTGTAATCAAATCTATAGGTTTATTTAACCTATAAAGTTCAAGCATAATTCAAAAAATTAAACAATTGGATTCATTGTAAAAATCTTCTTCTTTTAGAATATCTCAAATTACAATAAAACCTTCTTTATCTATAAGTAAGCTTCAAAGAACAGATTGTTCAGCTTCTATACTATGGGGAGGAATTTTTAACATTTTTTATTTTTTCAAATTATATTCAATTTCTCTTATTCTATCCGCAACCTCTTTATTATAAGGTTGTAAATCAATGAATTTTTTATAATATTCTAATGCTTTTTCATAATTTCAAAGATTATCATAAGAATAAGCTTTTAAAACAATTTTTTCAAAATCTCTTGGTTTTTGTTTCAAATAATCAGACAAAAATATTAAAGCAGTTTCATAATCTCCGATTTCATAATTTAACTCAGACAAGATATCAATAACCTCTAAGTCATCTTTTCTTTTGTCATAAGCATCTTTATAAACTCTAATTGCATCTTTATATTTTGTTTGTAAAGCTAAAACAAAACCTAATCTTTTCAAGATTTCATAATCATCTTCAAGATGTTCTATTAAATCTCTATAAATATACTCAGATTTTTTATATTCTTTTTGTTTATTATAAATATTTGCAAGTTCTAAGTTCAATTCTTTATTATGTTTGTCTATAGCAAGTCATTCTATAATCAAATTTTTAGCTAAATCATATTCTCATCTTGAATAATGAATTGCTTCTTTTTTCAAAATTGCTGTAATTTTTACTTTATCTTCAGTTCTTACTGGACTTGCTTGAATTTCTTTATTTTTTGAATTTTCTGGTGAAAGATATTCTCAAATAGTTTCTTCTAAAGGATAAACTTCATCAGAATCATAAACATTTTTTTCTTCACCCTTCGTAGTTAAAATTGAAGCTGGTTCTGCTGAATTATTTGCTACTCTTTGTTCTATTTCTTTTGTTCTTTCACTAGGAGTTTTTACGATTTTTTTGATAGATGAGTACCAATCGTAAATATGAGTGTAAATATAATATAATATATATCAAATAGAAGAGAAAAATAATAATATTTCTATTTTTAAAAAAAATGAATTTTCCATATTTTTAGTTACAAAAATTAAATAACTTTTGAATTTTATATAAAAAAATACTTAAATCAAATTTTATTTGTTCTAAAATTGTTAAAAAATATTTTTTTTTGACATTTGAAGAGAAAAAAACATAATAATTTAACAAAAAAATTATAAATTAATTTAACAAAAAAATGAAAAAACCTTTTTATATAACCACACCAATTTATTATTGAAATGGGTTACCTCATATATGACATTTTTATAGTTCTACAATAGCAAATATTATTTATAAATATAATAAAATTTCTTGAAATCTTTCAAAATTCACAACCTGAATTGATGAAAATTCTCAAAAAGCAGTTTTGAAAGCAAATGAAGAGTGATTAGAAATTATGGATTATCTTGATAAAATGGCTAAATGACATAAAGAAGTTTGGGATTTTTTCAAGCTAGATTATACAGATTTTATTAGAACAACTGAAAAAAGACATCATAAATTAGTTCAGGAAGTTTTACAAACTTGTTTTGATAGAGGAGATATTTATGAATGAGTTTATGAATGAATGTATTGTGTTTGATGTGAAGCATTTAAAAAAGATGAAGATTTAGTTGAGAAAAATTGAAAAAAAGTTTGTCCTGATCATTTAAAAGAACCTGATAAAATAAAAGAAAAGAATTATTTTTTCAAACTTAGTAAATACCAAACTTGGATGGAAGAATTTTATGAAGCTAATCCAGATTTCGTAAAACCAGATTTTAGATACAACGAAGTAAAAGCTTTTGTTTGAAGATGACTTGAAGATTTTTCTATTTCAAGAGAAACAAATACTTTTTGAATTCCATTGCCTTTTGACCCGAGTCAAGTAACTTATGTTTGGTTTGATGCACTTTTTAATTATTATACAAGTTGTAAATATAGTAGAAATTGAGACAAGAATAATGAAATTTTTATTGATGAATCAGAAACTTTTTGGATAAATAATCCAAATAAAGTTCATATAGTTTGAAAAGATATTATTCGTTTTCATGCAATTTTTTGGCCTTGTATGCTGGCCTCATATTTTGGTTTATGAGAAGAGGAAAAATGAGTAATTCATTATAAAGAAGAGGACAAAAAATATATTCCAACAACGATTTTAACTGGTTGATATTTCACAGTAGATTGACAAAAAATGAGTAAATCTATTTGAAATGTTATTGAACCAGTAAGTTATGCAGAAGAATATTCTAAAGAACTTCTGATATTATATATGTTATCAGCTTTTCCAATAGGTTCAGATTGAGATTATGATAGAGAACAAGCAATTTTGACTTATAATGCAAAACTTGCAAATAATTTTTGAAATCTCGTAAATAGAGTTGTAGTTTTAGCTTTGAAATTAGGTTCTCCCCTATCCCAACCTTTCCCCCCAAAGGAGAAAGGAGTTATGATAAACTACATAAAAGAATTTAGAGAAAAAATGAATAATTTTGATTTAAAATCTTCTATTGATTTGAGTTTTGCTTTTTTGGATTCTTTAAACAAATTTGCTGATGAAAAAGAACCTTGGAAAACTATAAAAGATCCTGAAAAACAAGAAGAAACTCTTGAAGTTTTGTATACTTTAGCTGAATGATTAAGACAAGTTTGATTTGCTTTATATTCATTTTTTCCAGAAAAAATGTGAGAAATGTTTGTAAAACTTTGACTTGAAAATTATTCTCTAAGACTCGAAGCTTGAGAATTAGAAAATCTTCAAAATGAAACTCCTGAGTTCAAAATTACAGAAAAATGAGAAAATTTATTTAATAGATTTGAAATAAAAATGTAAACTCTTTTGGAATAATTATGAAAGTATTTTAGATAAATTTAAAAAATAAAGCAATAAGGACTCTTCCATTAGGAAAAAGTTTTAGATAATTTAATAAGAAAGAAAAAAAAGAAGAAGATTTTTTTATTTAAAATAATATTATTTACAATTTAAAAATTATGTTAGCCTTAAAAATAGAAAGATTATATAAAAAATACTGAGAAAAAGAAGTTTTAAAATGACTTGATTTAAATATTGAAGAGTGAGATTTCTTTGCTTTACTTTGACATAATTGAGCTTGAAAAACAACTGCGATTTGAATAATTACAGACCTTGTTTTAAAAACATCTTGAAAAGTTGAAATTTTTTGAAAAGACACTGATATTAATTTTAGTGAAGCTAAAAGATTTGTTTGAGTTGTTCCACAAGAATTTAATTTTGGGATGTGGGAAAAAGTAAAAGATATTCCTGTTAATCAAGCAGGTTATTATTGAATTAGCAGAAAAATTGCAATAGAAAGAACAGAAAAATTATTAAAAGTTTTGCAACTTTGGGAGCACAAAGAGAAACAATCTAGAGAACTTTCAGGTTGAATGAAAAGAAGATTAATGATTGCTAGAGCATTAGTTCACGAACCAAAATTATTAATTCTTGATGAACCAACTGCTTGAGTTGATGTTGAACTTAGAAAAACAATGTGGGATTTCATAAAAGATTTGAATAAATCTTGAACAACAATTTTACTCACAACTCATTATTTAGAAGAAGTTGAAGCACTTTGTAATAAAGTTGCCATCATAAACAATGGAAAGATTATAGAAAATACTACAACAAAAGAATTGTTAAAAAAACTTGATAAAGAAATTTTTGTTTTGGATTTAGGACAGATACCTCACTCTAACCATCTCATTAAATTAGAAAAAATAAATGTTTTTAAACTAAATATAATTTCAGAAACAGAAATAGAAGTAACTATTCCTAAAGAAAAAACTCTAAATGAACTTTTTTGGGAGTTAGATAAATTGTGAATAAAAGTAAATAGTATGAGAAATAAATCAAATAGAATTGAACAATTATTTTTAAATTTAACTAAAACTTAAATCTTATATTTTGTGCTAGTCTCCCTTTTTTGCAAAAGGGAGACTACAGAGGGAATAAGAAAAATATTTTTAACTAAAGAAAAATGACAGATTTACTAACTTTAACAATAAAAGAAATAAAAAATTTCTTAAAAATATGGAAACAAACAATAGTTCCAGCAGTTATTACATCAGTTTTATATATTTTAATTTTTGGCAAATTTCTTTGAAGTCAAATTAATCCGATTAACGGAGTAAATTATATAAATTTTGTTTTTCCATGACTTCTTATGATGAGTGTAATTATGTGAAGTTATTCAATAACTTCGTTTTGATTTTTTTCTGCAAAAATGTTTAAAAGTATAGAAGAAATTTTAGTTTCTCCGATGACAACAAATAAAATAATTATAGCATATATTCTGGCTTGAATTACTCGTTGAGTAATTGTTTGATGATTTGTTATTTTGGCTAGTTTATTTTTTATAAATATTTCTATAAATAATTTTATTTTATTTTCGTTTTTTATAATTCTTACTTCTATCACTTTTGCTTTACTTTGACTTTTTAATGCTATTTTTGCAAGAAGTTTTGATGATGTGAATTTTGTTCCAAATTTTATAATGACTCCAATGATTTATTTAGGATGAGTTTTTTATTCTATTTCTAATCTTTCTCCTTTCTGGCAAACAGTTTCTCAATTTAATCCAATATTTTATATGATAAATTGACTAAGACATTCTTTTATCTGATTCAGTGATGTCTCAATATATTTGTCTATTTCTATTTTATTATTTTTTATAATTTTTCTCTACATTTTAGTTTATATTTTGTTGAAGAAATCTTATAGGATTAAAAGTTAAATATCTTTATAGATATCTCATCTAAAATCTATTTTTTCTATAATTCCTTTTCAATTTTCAATAGAAAAAATAATTCTTATTTTTCATTTTCTTATTCTAAAAAGATTTCAAAATCATCACAATTTTTTTAAATCATAAAAAGAAAAATTTCAGTTTATTACATCTTCAACTATTTGTGGTAATTCTTTATATTTCTTATTATCAAGTTTATCTAATTTTTTTTGCCATTGTTTAACCATATTTCTTTTTTAAACAAGCTAAAAATTCATCTTGATCTATATTTTCTTTTTTGAAATCAAATTCAATTTCAGATTCTTTTTCATGATAATTAAAAACTTCAAATAGCTCCTCTATTTTTATTACTGAAAAAGGAGCAAATTTAATAGCTTTTTTATCTGGAATTTCGACAGTAACTATTGCCATATTTTAATTATTTAATTTTAAATTTAATTCATTATATTTTATTTAAAAAAAAGTCAAAATTTTAAACCACAAAAAAAACTAAACCAAATTGGTTTAGTTTTTTTGTGGTTAGTCCCTTCTATTTGAAGGAGGTTCTGGAGAATAGCACTGCCCAGTTACTCTATTACAAACCATTTGTCATGAAATAAATAAATTAGGATATTCATCCTCTTTTACACATTCTTGCTCATCAATCTCACATATTCTAGTTTCTCAATTACTTGTTGTTTTAGTTGTTTCAATTGTATTTTGTTGAATTTGAGGAATAAGAGACTTAACTTCATCAGCTACTGCTTGTCCAGCTGAAAAAACCGCTAGACTCAAAACTCATTTTCAAATTACTTCAGAAATATTACCTATTCATAATAAACTCATATTTTCCTTATATTATCAAATAAAAATCCCCCCTTTTCTTTTTAAAGTATGTGAGTTATAGATATTTTTTACGATATGTCAAGTTTTTTTTCAAAAATATAAAAACCCGACACTTTTTACAAAAAAGTGTCGGGTTTGGAACAAATTTTAATACATCCCCATTCCTCACATTCCTCCCATATTTGGACTTGCACAAGCTCACGAACAAGAATTTTCTTTTTTCGGACTTGAAACTATTGCAGCTTCTGAAGTCAAAAACATTCAAGCTAGAGAAATTGCTTGTTCTAATGCTATTCTTTCAACCTTTTTAGGATCTATAATTCAAGCTTCAATCATATCTGTGTAAGAATCTGTAGCTGCATCATAACCAAAAGTTTTTGAAGAATTTTCTAAAACTTTACTTACAACAACTCAAGGCTCTTTTCAAGCATTTTCAACAATTTGCTTAATTGGATAAGATAAAGCTTGTTTTACGATACCAAGTCAAACATCTTGATCTATATTTCATAAACTAATTCATTCAAGACAAGAACTTGCTTTAAGTAGAGCAATTCAACCTCAAGCAACAACTCACTCTTCAACTGCTGCTTTTGTTGCATTAAGAGCATCTTCTGTTCTTAATTTTTTTTCTTTCATTTCTACTTCTGAAACTGCTCCAATTTTTATTACTGCAACTCCAGAATCAAGTTTAGCTAATCTTTTTTGAATTTTTTCTAAATCATATTTTGACTCTGTTCTAGAAATCAATGATTTTAATTCTTCAATTCTAGCAGTAATTTCTTCTTTTTTTCATTCTCAACCGATAATTGTTGTTTTACCTTTTTCTGCAATTATAGTTTTTGCTTTTCATAAATCTTCTAAAGTAGCATTTTCCAATTTCATTCATAATTCTGCAGTAACTATATTTGCTCAAGTTAATATCGCAATATCTTTCATCATATCCTTCTTATTGTCTCCAAATCAAGGATTTTTTATTGCAAGAATATTTAAAACTCATTTTAATTTATTTAAAATAATTGTTGTTAAAGCTTCTCATTCAATATCTTCAGCCATAATTACAAGATCTTTTTTTCATTCTGAAATAATTTGTTCCAGAATTGGTAATAAATCTTTCATTGAAGAAATTTTTCCATCTGTTATAAGAATTTGAGCATTTTTCATTTCTGAAATCATTTTTTCAGTATTTGTAACCATATATGGACTAATATAACCTTGGTCAAATTCCATTCATTCAGTTACCTCTACTTCAAGACCAAAACTTTGTCAATCTTCAACAGAAATTACTCAATTATTTCCAACTTTTTCCATAGCTTCAGCTATAATTTGTCAAACTTCAGAGTCTCCAGCTGAAATAGTTGCAACTTGTTCAATTTCTTCTTTTGAACTTATTTGTTTAGCATTTTTTTCTAATTCTTTAATTATTAATTCTCAAGCTTTTTTCATTCAGTTTTTTAATTCAACAGCATTTACTCAAGTTTTTATATATCTCATTCATTCTTTTGCAAGTGCATAAGTCAAAAGTGTTGCAGTTGTTGTTCAATCTCAAGCTAAAGTATTTGTTTTATCAGCTGCTTCTTTTACAAGTTCAGCTCACATATTTTCAAATTTATCTTCTAATTCAATTTCTTTTGCAATTGTTACTCAATCATTTGTAATTTGTGGAGTTCCATAAGATTTCTCAAAAATTACATTTCTTCACTTTGGTCACATTGTAACTGTTACAGTTTTTGCTACTGTTTCAATTCAAACAAGCATTTTTTGTCTTGCTTCATCACTAAATTTTATTATTTTTGACATAGTTTTTTTGGTTAAATGATAAAGATCTTTTTATTATCTACAAACTTTTCTTATTCAACAATACCTAAGATATAATCAATTCAAACAATTTTGAATTCTTCTCAATCTATTTTTACTTCATCTCAAGAATATTGTCAACTTAAAACTTTATCTCAAACTTTTACAGTCATTTCTTTTTCTTTTGTTCCAGGTCAAACTGCAACTACTTCATAAATATAAGGTCTTTCTTTGTTTGCGGATTCTGGTAAATAAATTCAAGAATCAGTCATTGTTTTCTTCTCTAGAGCCTTTAATAAAACTCTATCGGCAAGTGGTTTTATTTTCATAAAATAATTATTAAGAAATAAAAAAAAACTAAAATATTTTAGCACCTGCATTTTATAGGTGCTAAATAAAAAGTCAAATTTTTTTTAAAAAAAAACTAAAAAAGAGATGTTTTAATAATAAAGCATCTCTTTTTACAATAGAAAATTATTTATGTTTTTTTAGTAGATCTCTAATTTCTTCAAGTAATTTAATATCATCAGGTTTTACTGGTGTAACAGCAACTTCTTCTTCTTTAGCTCATTTTTTAGCTTTTTTTAATGTTTTTTCAGAAGCTTTGCTTATTATTCTTATAACCATAAAAATAGACAAAGCTATAATCATAAAATCAAAAAGAGTTTGCAAGAATTTTCAATATGCAATCAAAACTTCTGTTCAACTAAGAGGAGAAACCATAGAATAACCCCATTTTGTAAAATCAACTCCTCAAACTAAAATTCAAACAGCAGGAGTGATTACATCAGAAACCAAAGAAGAAACTATTTTTCAAAAAGCTGTACCAATAACAACTCAAACAGCCATATCAATAACATTTCCTTTCATTGCAAAAGCTTTAAAATCTTGTATTATAGACATAAAAAAATAATTAAAATAATAAAAGTAAAAATATTATATATTTTATAAAAGAAAAGCAAATTTTTATAATAATTTTTTTATTTTAAAAAAAATTATTATAATCCAGAAATATTATTCTAAAAAATATTTTTATGGTTAATTACAACAATTTTGCAAAAACTTTTTCTGAAAGCAGAAAAAATATGAAATGGGAAGAAATATATTATTTTTTTTCAAAAATTTGAAAATTTGAATGATTAAATATTTTAGATATATGATGTTGAAATTGAAGACTTATATGACATATAAAAGATTATTTTGATTGAAATTTTTATTATACTTGAATTGATAATTCTATAGAAATGATAAATGAAGCTAAAATTCAGTATAAAGAGTATGATTTTTTTTGTCAAAATATGAATAATATATCTCTATTAAAAAAATATGATTTAGTATTTTTAATAGCATCTTTTCATCATCTTAATAATATAGATAAAAGAATAGATGTATTATTAAAAATAAAAAATTTAATAAAAAAAGATTCTAAAATATTTATGACAAATTGGGCTTTACAATCTAAATTAAATTTTGATAAATATAAAGATTGTATTATTCCAAATTCAAAAAATCAATTTTGAAGTTTTGATTACTCAATAAAAATTTGAGAATTTCATCGTTATTATCATTGTTTTGATTTAAAAGAATTACAATATTTAGCTGAAAAAACTTGATTTAAAATTATTGAAAATAGATTATTTGATAATCAGAAAAATTTTATTACAATACTTGAAAAAATAAATTAATTCTTAAAAAAAATTTATGCAAACACAAATTTTAGAAGAAAAAAAAGTTAAAATTTTTTACCAAGATTATGAATCTGAACAAGAAATTAAAGATGAGCTAGATAAATTAGATTTACTTTATAAAATATGAGTAGAAAAAACTACTCCCATTGAAGTTGCTTACTTAGAATGAATTAGTAAATTAAGTTTTAAATATGAATTATAAAGTTTTATTTTTAGATTCTGCTAAAAAAGATATTTTAAATATTTCAGAATATCTTTTTTCTGTTACTTATGACAACTACTTTTCTTCAAAAATGTATGCATTATTTTATACTAGTTGATATTCTTTAAGTTTTTTACCTTATAGATGTAAAATATTTTTTAAAGATTTCAGAGTTCTGCATATAAAAAAATATAAAATATTTTATAAAGTAGATGAATTAAAAAAAGAAGTTCATATATATAAAGTTCTCTCTTCTTATCAAAATTACCAAGATTTTTTCTAAACTATGTTTTTACAAATTTCTCCATTTAATAAGACTTTTGATGAATTTGGCTACACATATTTTGAGCCAGACTTTTTAAAATGACAAGTAAAAATATGACAAGTTGTAGAAATTCCTCTTTGAAAAAATATTGAAAACTGAATAGTTTTAGATATTTTTGAAAAATTACCAGAACAGCTTGATATAGAGAAAGTTAAACCAATTATAAATATTGTTATTTCACAAGAATTTTTGACTATAGAAAATATTTTGTTAGCAAAATTTATTTCAAGTTATTATTTTACACAAATTCATAATTCAATTAATTTATTTATTCCAACTTGAATAAGAAAAAAACTAGAAAAACTTGACTGTAAATTTTTAGAAAAATTAAATTCTTTCTCCTTTGGAAAGAGGAAGCTAGGGAGTGCTTCTACTACTTTATCTCAAAAACAACAAGAAATTCTTGAAAAAATTCAAAAATCTAAAAATAATAAAATTCTTTTTTATTGAATAACTTGAAGTTGAAAAACAGAAGTTTATATTAAGTTAATAAAAGAAGAACTTGAAAAACAAAAACAAGTTTTACTTTTGATTCCTGAAATTATTTTGAATTCTCAAATAGCAGAAAAAATAACAAAAGTTTTTTGAGAAGAAAATGTCATTTTATTAAATTCTTCTGTTACAGAAGTAAAAAAAACTAAAGCCTTTTTAGATATTTTTTCTTGAATTCCAAAAGTTGTAGTATGAACAAGAAGTTCTATTTTTTTACCATACAAAAATTTGTCTTTAATTATTATGGACGAAGAACACGATAATAGCTATAATTCAGATAAAAGTCCAAGATATAGAACAAAAGAAATATTAGAAAAAAAGTCAGAATTAAATCCTGACTTAAAAATAATTTTAGCTTCTTGAACTCCAAGTGTAATTTCAATGTATAAGGCTTTGAAATGAGAATATGAGCTGATTAGTCTTCTTGAGAAATATTAGTTTTTCCTCTTTTTCCCATCTTTAAATTTATTTTTAATTTTCCTAGCCCCAGCTTCTCCTAATTTTTCTTCAAGGACTAAATTTAATTGAGCTTCTTCATCAAAAACACAAATATCCATTCAAATTCAATTTTCTAACTTGTATTTATAATCAGCATAATTCCCATAAGAAATACTAAGTTCTCCTTTATCTATAAACCAAATATTACTTGCTAATTTGTTTACAAAATATCTATCATGAGAAATAAATAAAATTGTTCAACCGAAATTTTTCAAAGATTCTTCCAAACTTTCTCTTGTATCATAATCAAGATGATTTGTTGGTTCATCAAGAATTAATAAATTACATTCTTTTTGCCCTATTATAGCAAAAAGTAGCTTAGAAGTTTGTCATCAAGAAAGTTCTCAAACTTTTTTATCTAAATCTTCTCTTTCAAATAAATAATGCCTCATTATTCAAATTAAATGTTCATCTGGATAATCAATTCCATGAAGCTTAAAATTATCTCTAACAGTTAACTTTTTATCTAATTCTTCGTGCATTTGACTATAATACAAAAAATCAGTTCATTTTCATTTGCTCATATATCAATCAAGTAAATCAACCTTTCAAATTATAGTTTTTAACATTGTTGATTTTCAAACTCAATTTTCTCAAACTATTCAAATTCTTTGTCATTTATGTAAAATAGCTTCAGAAATAAAAAACAAAGGTTCTTTTCTTCAAATAAAAGCTTCTTTGAAAGAAATTAATTTTTCTGGACTTTCTTTTGAATAATTAAATAAAAACTTTGGTTTACGAGGGATAAATGGTTTTTCTAATTTTTCCATTTTGTCTATCATTTTTTCTCTTGATTTTGCCCATCAAGCTCTAGATCAAGCTCTAAATCTATCTATCAAAGTTTCTTGTTTTTTGATATATTCATCTTGTCTTATAAAATCATCCATTTTAATTTTTTCTATTTTTTCTCTTTCAATTACATATTTAGAATAATTTGTATGATAAAAAGTTATTCATCTTCCATATTGTACTTCAAAAGTTTTGTTACAAGTTTTGTCAAGGAACTCTCTATCATGAGAAATAATAACAAATCAACCAGACCATTTATTTTTTAAATAAGATTCTAACCATTCAACAGAATTCATATCTATGAAATTTGTTGGTTCATCCAAAAATAAAATATCTGGGCTTTCCAAAAGAATTTTTGCTAAAGCAATTTTTGTTCTTTCTCATCAACTTACTTCAACTAACTTTCTTGTTAATAAATGAAAAATTCACATTCAATTTGCAACTTGATGAATTTTATTTGAATATTCATATCAACCAATATTATTAAAAAGCTCCAGAGTTTCACTAAATTTCTCTATAATTTTTTCATCGCAATTTGTAGCCATTTCTCGTTCAAGATTTGCTAACTCTTTTTCTAGATTTTTTATTTGTTTAAATCAATCTTTTAGTTCTTCATAAACAGATTTTTCTTCATTATCTGAATAAATTTGATGTAAATATCCTAAAGTCAGATTTCAAATATTTTCTATATTTCAATCAAAATTTGAGATTTCTCAAATTATTGTTTTTAACAAAGTTGTTTTTCAGCTTCAATTACTTCAAACTATGCTTATTCTATCTGATTTATTTATTGTGAAATCAATGTCTTTTAGAACAATTTCTCCATTAAATTCAAGTTTATCAATTTTTACTTTTAAGTGTTTCATAAATATTTTTTTATAATAATTTTTATGATTTTATTAAGAAAGTTTATTTATTCAAATTTTTACAAAAAATTAAAAAAAAATTTTTATTTTTCTTGTTTACAAATCTTAAAAATTGTTCTTATATTTTTGTTTTTTGTAAATTATTATTGAGATTTTTTCTATTTTGAGATATTTTGAGAATTAAAGTCACTTTATTTGATAATTTAAAAATCTTCATAAAAAATTTGTAAAAATTAGAAAAGTATGTTTTAATATTATAGAAGTTTATACTATCAATAAAACAAAGGGGGAAAGTCCTCTGTTTAAAATTAATTAAATATTAATTAAACATTTTTTTATGGCCTTACAAGTAATTAAACCCGAACACAAAATAAAAGACCAGCTTTTACAAGTTATGATTGATAACGAATGATCTGATATGTATGTGACTGTTTGAACTTTTCCTTGAATAAAAATAGGGTGAGAGATTCTTAGAATTGATGAAGGAATTGATGAATTCACTTGGAAAGATACAATGGAATTTACTCAGTCTCTTTTGACTGAAGATCAACACGATAGACTTGTAAAAGAAAAAAATCTAGATTTTTCTTTCTCTTTTAGCAATAGAAGATTTAGATGAAATGTTTCTTTTCAAATGTGAAATTATATGATAGTTTTAAGACTATTAACAGCAAAAGTTCCAAATATTGATGATATGCATTTACCTCCAATTTTTAAAGAAGTTTGTAAAATTTGACAATGATTAATTCTTGTAACTTGACCAACAGGTTCAGGGAAATCCACAACTCTTGCATCAATGATTGATTATATAAATGCAAATTATAGTAAACATATTATTACTATTGAAGATCCTATAGAATATGTTCATCTTCACAAGAAAGCTATTGTTGAACACAAAGAAATTTGAAGAGATGTCCCTGATTATAGAACTGCTTTGAAATGAGCAATGAGACAGAACCCTCAAGTTTTGCTTTTTTGAGAGATGAGAGATAGAGAAGAAATAGAAATGGCTTTAACCTTGGCAGAAACTTGACATTTAGTTTTTTCAACTCTTCATACTAGATCTGCTTATCAAACAATTTCTCGTATAATAGATTCTTTTGAAGCTGTTCAACAAAATCAAGTTAGATTACAATTAGCAGATGCTCTAGTTGCCGTTTTTTCTCAAAGATTGTTAAAAACTCAAGATTGAACTTGAGTAAAAATGGCAAAAGAGATTCTTTTTAAAAATTCTGCAATTGCAAATTTAATAAGAGAAAATGATTTGCATCAAATTCCTTCTGTAATGCAAATGTGATCTAGAGAATGAATGCAATTACTAGAAAATGATATTATTGAATTTATTACTTCTTGAAAAATTTCTGAAGAAGAATGATTAAAATATGCTAATAATCCGAAATTTGTAAAAGAAGGTTTGAATAATTAGATTTAATTTCTACTAAAAAATTCACTTGCACAAAATGCACTACTCCAGGCCCATTGCAAATTAAATCCTCCAGTTTTCCCAGTAATATCACATATCTCTCAAATAAAAAATAAATTTGGAACTTTCTTTGACTGCAAAAATTTATCTAATTCATTCAAATCTATTCATCAACCAGTTGCCTTTGCTTCTTTCCAACTTCTAAAATTTTGTAAATCCAAAATTATTTCTGTATTATAAATTTGAGTTCAATTTATATTTATTTTTTTGTCTAATTCAAAGAATTTTATTATGTTTTTTGGAGTTTTTTCTAAATCAAAGTTTAATTTTATATAAATATTTTGGGTTAAATATTTTTCATAAATAACTTCTATTTCAGACCACTCTCCAGCTCTCTCCTTTCCAAGGAGGGGGGATTTATTCAGATATTCTCAAATAGCATTTCAAGCATTAAAAATGATTGGTCAGCTTATTCAGAAATGAGTAAATAAAATTGGTCAAGTTTCTTGATAAAATCACCCTCTAGCTCCCTCCTTTTCAAGGAGAGGGGATTTTTTTTTATCAAAAACTTCTAAATTAACATTACAAGAAATTCAGCTAATACTTGATAAATCTTTTTTGGTAGAAAGTCATCACAAAGCTCTTGTTGGAGGAATAATATTTATTCAAAAATTTCTTGCAAAATTATATCAATCTCCAGTTGTTCAAACCTGAAAAAAACTTTTTCATCAAGTAGAAACAATAACATATTTAGCAAAATATTCTTCTCAAGTTTTTGTTTCAATTCTAAATATTTTTTCCTTATTTTCTTCCATCCTTAGGAAAGAGGAGGGAATTAGAGAGTGTTTTATTTTCACAACTTCACTATTACAAATAATTTCAGAATTATTTTCTTTTGCCTTTTTTACTAAAATATTTAGCAATTCTTTAGAGTTTCAACTTTCAAGAATTAATCTTCATCTATCTTCTTCAACTATATTTATTCTATTTTCTGAAAACCAAGCCATAATATCCCATTGATTGCATCTTGCAAAAATACTTTTCAAAGCTTTTTTATTTTGTCCAAAATAATCTCTTTCAGGTTCTATATCTATATTACTAACATTTGCTCTTTCTCAACCTGAAAGTAAGACTTTTACTCAAGGTTTTGGATTTTTTTCAAGAATTAATTTAGAAAAATCTTTTGAAATATTTATTGCTCCAAAAAGCCCAGCTGCTCCAGCTCAAATTATCACAATATCAAAGTTATTTTTCAAAGTTTATTTTTATGAATTAATTTGCTTGTATATTATTAAAAAAGTTAAAAATCTCAAGAAAAAAATAATCCAAAAAATTTCTTGATTATTTTTTTATTTTAAGCTTAAAAATCTCTCTTCATACAAGTTGTTTATCCCTTTTATAAAACAAACTTCAAGACTTACTTGTTTTCAAATCAAGACTTTCTGGAAAAAAATTAATTATTTCAGAATATTCTTTTAAAACCTCATAAATTTCTTCAAAATAAACAAATTTTCATTTTATTTCCCAAAATGGAAAAGAAATTACAATAATTCAAGAAAACTTTCATTTTTTTAAATTTTCAAAAAAAGGTTTATAAATTTTTAATAAAGCTTCTTTTTGCTTTTGTATTCTATCTAAATTAATATTACTTTGAGTCATAACTTCTCATAAATATCATTCTGTAACTATAGTTCAATCTTTTACTTCATTCCAAAAATTAGCTTCATTTATAAATTTTGCATTAAGTTTTTCAATTTTTACAATATAATTCTTGTTCTCCTTAATAAGGGGGATCTTGAAAGCAGGGGGATTCAAATTTTTACTTGCAGTTTCTACCATTTTTTCATTCAAATCACTTCAAAAAAGTTTTTTAAATCACATAAGTTTTGCTTCAAGTAAAACCGTTCCAAGTCAAACAAAAGGATCATAAATAATATTACCCCTATAAACCCCTAAAATAGGGGATGGATAAAAATTTTGTTTTCCCCCTATTTTAGGGGGTATGGGGAAATTAGATGCTAAATTTATCATAATTTGAGCTAGTTTTGGAGGAAGCATTCAAATTTGCATATCTCTTTCTTTATCATAATCTCTTTTGGAATAAGAATTAATATCTTGAATCCAAATAGTTTTTCAAAAATAATTATTATTTTCTAATTCTATAATATTAAAATCTGTTTCTTTTTTTACTAACTTTTCTCAAATTATTTGAGCAGAATTAAGATTTTTGAAATCATTATTTATAAATCTTGAATTTATATCATTTTCTCTAAGAAATTTTTTTATTTTTGAGAGATTTTTTTTCAAATCTACATTTTTTTTGTCTGAAAAAATATTTAGTCAGTAATTAAACTTTCCTTCTTTTTCTTTAGCTTTTTCTAAAATAATTTCTTCAAAATTCTTATCTACACTATCTACTCCAAAGGAGATGGTAGAGTAGGGTATCTCAATAACTTTTTGTGTTCAACCTAAAAAATTAATTTTTTCTAGAATTTCTTTTTTTAAAATATTATCAGCTATTAAAATTTCTTTTGAGAAATTTATTATTTTTATATCTGGAAAAACTGCTAATATTTCAGCAATTGACAGCTTAAATTCTCTTCATAATTGGAATGCAAACATTTTTGTTTAGTTAAAATTTACAATTTCAAACTAGCTTCTTTATATCATAATTCAACCAATTCATCAACTTTATTGAAGTCATAAACTTCATAATTTCAAACTTCTGGAGCTAGAAGAATTATATTTTTTCACTCAGAATTAGCAATTTTATTCATACTTTTTTCATTTAAAATAGCTAATCTAACAGACAATTCTTCATTTGTTGACATCATTGTAAGAATAGTTTTTTTCAAAATTTGATAATTCAAATTCCAAAATCATCTTTTGAATTCAAAAACTCCAATTTTTTTTGTAGTTTCTATTTTTGTGGTTTTTCACATAACAGCTGAAACTGCTATAATATTTTGTCAATCCAAAGATAATACTGGCAAATTTTCTGTTAATCATCAATCCAAATAGCTATTTTCTCAAATTTTATGAGGTGTAAAAATACTTGGTAAGCTTATACTAGCTCTCACAGCATCAGATATTTTTCATTTTGTAAAAACTTCTTTTTTACCAGTTTCCAAATTTGTTGCTAAAATTTTTAACGGAATTTTTGTATCTTCTATTTTTATTTCTCGAAATAATTCTTCTAGTTTCTTAGTGACTTTTTTCCCAGCAACAATTCATTGTTTCAAATTAAAATCTATTAATTTCAAAAAATTTAAACTTTTTGCAAAAATAGCTATTTCTTCAGATTTCATTCAAATAGCAAAACAAGCTCAAATTATTGCTCACATACTTGTTCAAGAAATTTCATTAATTTCTATTTTATTTTCTTCAATATATTTCAAAACTCAAATATGACAAAGTCATCTAGCTGCTCATCATCATAGAGCCAAAGAATAAGTTTTTTTCATAAAATAATAAATTTTAATTTATATATTTCCCCCCTCCCCTAAAGGAGAGGGGGCTAGGGGGTGAGGTTTAACTTTCACAATCTAAAATTTTCTTTTCTATATCTTTTTTATCAAATCATTTTCAAATAAAAACAATTGCAGTTTGTTTTGTTTCACTAGAATCCCAATCAGAAAATTCCGTATCTATTCTAACTCAAACATATTGAAAAAGCATTTTTTTTCATTTATAATCTTCTCAATTTGGATAAATAAATCCTTTTCATCTTATAATATTTTCTGGCAAATTTTTTATAAAAAGTGCGAATTTTTCCATATTCAAAGGTTTTGTAGTTTTCACAAAAACTTCATCAATTTCTTCGTGATGGTGATGATGTTCGTGATCACAATGTTCATCATGACAATGATGTTTTTCTTTTTTTTCTAATTCTTCAACTTTAGAATAATCAAATTTATTTGTATCAAGAATCATTTTCAAATCCAAACTTTCATTTATAGGAAGAATTCTCATAAATGGATTAAATTTTTTAATAAAAAATTTAATTTCTTGATATTTTTCAGATGAAATAAAATTAGTTTTTGAGACTAAAACCATATCACTATAAAGAATTTGTTTACTTGCTATTTCGTAATTTTGGAAGTTTTTTTCAATGTTAAGAGAATCAACAACACACAAAACTGCATCAAGTCTAATTTTATCTGTCAAATTCATTGCAAAAGTTTCAGCAATTGGAGTAGGATCAGAAAGTCAACTTGCTTCAACAATTATATAATCTGTATCTGGTCTTTTTTCTAATAAATTTTCAACAGTTTCAATAATATCTTTTCTAACAACACAACACATACATCAATTAGACATTTCAACAATTTCTTCATTTGTACTTTGAATAAATTGACTTTCAAGAGAAACATCTCAAAATTCATTTACAATTAAAGCAATTTTTAAATCCTTGTTTTCCTTTAAAATTCTATTTATTAAAGTAGTTTTTCCTGAACCCAAAAATCAAGTTATAATAGTAAGAGGGATTTTTTTCATAATTTATTGGTTAATATTATAAACATAAATAATGGACATTATAAGTTATATTATTTTATACTTTCATTGTCTAAATACTTTATTCAAATTATAAAAGACATAATCATCATAATTGTTAAAATCAAAATTCAAAATTTTATTTGTAAAAAACTTATTTTTCTATTTTTTCATATTTCTCCCATAAATAAACACTTCATATAAGAAAAATAAAACTTAATCAAGTGAAAATAAGTCAGAAACTAAGCAAAGATTTATCATCAAAAGATGAATATCTCAAAAATAATAAAAAGATAAATCATAAACATGTTCTGAAACTCTATAAATAGGGTTTATTAAAATCCATTTAATTCTTGAGTATGAACTGCATTCCAAAACAATCCATTTCAAACTCAATATAAAGCTCAATATACATATGCAGAAATTGAATTATTTTCAAATATTAAAAGTTCTAAAAATGATACAATAAAAAATATATAAGCAAAATAGTACAAACTTTTAATATTTTTTTGAAAAAGTGAAAACAAATATCATACAATAGAAAACCCAATAAAAGTAAAAGTAAAAAAATAATATTGAAAAAAATTACATCATTAAAAGAATCATTAATTTTTAAAATATAAATACTTACAAATGTTGAACTTATCATTGAGCCAGTTGCATAAATCCACATCAAATAAAGCATTGCTTTGTTTGAGTCTGGAAGCATTTTAAAATTAGAATTGAGAAAATCACTTTGAGTGTATACTTACAATTCAAATGCAATAGAATGAAATAGTATTTCTCTTTTAGAAACAAAATTATTACTTGAAGATTGAATTACAGTTTGATGAAAAACTATTAGAGAACTTAATGATATTATAAATCAAAATTTAGAAGATTATATTAGAATGATTGATTATGAAGCTTAATTTTCTAAAAATCCAAATAACCAAATTGGAATTTTCTTATCTTCTGGGAAAATAATAGAATCAGCAACAATAAAAGAATTCTCTTCATTTTTTAACTGTTTTTTTGTTTTATTTTTTCATCAAATCTCAAAAAAATAATTTTTTTCTCACAATTTATATGAAAAATCTCAGATTTCTGAATAAAATAAATTTTTTGAAAAATTAGAAACAAAGAAAATTTCTCGTATAGTTCCTATCTCTGGGTTAAATCAAAATTCTTTTGAAATAGTATAAACTAAATTTGAATTATCTATGTATATTTTTTTTGCTTTTCTTATGCTTTTACTAATATTTCAATCTACATAAATTGATTTTATAATTCAAGAATCATTTAAAATTTGTAAATAATTCGCAACTGTATCAAAAGAAACTCAAAGCTTATCTTTTAATGAATTTATACTTAGTTTTCAAGGTTTTGCTAAAGAAAAAAATATGATAATTTTTTTTATATTTTCTAGTTTTGAAGTATCTAATTTATAAAAATTTGAAATATCTTCGTAAACAAGTTTATCTAAAGCTTCAAATAATTTTGAAAAAAAACTTTCTTCTTTATCTGATTCAAAAGAAAATGGGTAATATCAAATTTTTAAATAAGCATTAAATATTGATAAAATTTCATCTCAAACAGTAGAATAAATTTCATTTACTTTTTCTAAAGGATTTTGTAAAATTTCTTCTAAAGAAACACTTTTTAAATTCAAAGATTTTGTTTTATTTACATATTCCCTAAAAGAAAATCATTTCATTTTATACAGTAAAACTCTTCTTGATAAATCATATTTTCATTTTATTAAATCAAGGCTTGAACTTCAAGAAAAAACTATTTTTATATAAGGAAAATCATCGTATAAATTTTTTAATTCTTGATTCCAATTTTTATATTTATGAATTTCATCAATAAAAAAGTTTCTTATAGAGTGATTAAAATATAAGTCTTCCACTAATTTGTATAATCCAGTTTCAAACAGAATTATATTATCAGCAGAAAAATAAATAGCTTTTGAAAGTTGTTCTTTTTTTAGGTATTGAAGCAGAATAGTAGTTTTTCAAATTCATCTTTGTCAAACAATTCAAATGAGTTTATTTTGCCAATCTATTTTGTAATAAAAATCTCTTATAAAATCTATATTTGTGTTTGAAATTAAGATTTGGGATTTTTGTAACAGTTTTTCTATCATAATTTTGAAATTAAAAAAATATTTGCAATAATTTTATACTTTTTACAGTATATTGCAAATATTTTTAGTAATTCTTACAGTAGACTGTAAAAATTAAGCAAAATAAGCTTTGAATTCTTCTTCACTAATTTCTTCTTTTGCAAGTAAATCTTCAGAAATTTTCTTGTGCAATTCTTTATTTTCTGTTATTAATCTAATTGCTGTATCATAAGCATCTTTTAATAATTTTTTTACTTCAAAATCTATTTTTTTTATAGTCTCATCACTTACAAAAGGTTTCATTCAAGTTTGAGAATAAGAGTCAATTTGTCATTCAAAATTCTCTGCTCAAATTTCTTCAATCATTCAATATCTTGTAACAATTTTTCTTGCTATTGCAGTTGCTCTTTCTATATCATTACTTGCTCAAGTTGTAATATTTTCTTTTCAGAAAAAAACTTCTTCTGCTGCTCTTCATCAATATAAAACAGCTAATTCATCAATAAATTTAGATTTTTTAGTTAAAAGAGTATCTCTTTCTGGTAAAAACCAAGTTACTCATAAAGCTCAACCTCTTGAAACAATACTAACTTTATGAACTGGATCTGTATTTGGTAATAATTTTCAAACAAGAGCATGTCAAACCTCATGATAAGCAGTAATTTTTTTCTCTTCTTCATTCATAACTTGAGATTTTTTTCTAAGTCCCATTACAATTCTTTCAAAAGCTGTTGTAATTCTTTGTTCTGAAATTTCTGTTTCATTAAATCTCGCAGTTATAATTGCAGCTTCATTAAGCAAATTTCACATATCAGCTCAAGAAAATCAAACAGTTTTTTTAGCAAGTGATTTGAAATCTACATCAGGAGTAATTTTTTTATTTCTAGCATGAACTTGTAGAATTTCTTCTCTATCTTTTAAATTTGGTAAATTAACTGTGATTTTTCTATCAAATCTTCCAGGTCTAAGTAAAGCTTTATCTAAAACATCAGCTCTATTTGTAGCTCACATTACGATAATATTTGTTTCATTATCAAATCAATCCATTTCAGTTAAAATTTGATTCAGAGTTTGTTCTCTTTCATCATGTCAACCTCAAGTTCCTGGTCATCTTTTTTTACCAATTGCATCAATTTCATCAATAAATATTATTGCTGGAGCCATCTTTTTTGCATTTTCAAACAAATCTCTAACTCTAGAAGCTCAAACTCAAACAAACATTTCAACAAATTCACTTCAAGAAATACTCAAAAAAGGAACATCACTTTCTCATGCAACAGCTCTAGCTAAAAGAGTTTTTCAAGTTCACGGAGGACCAACAAGCAAAGTTCATTTTGGAATTTTTGCTCAAATATCTTTATATTTTTTAGGATTTTTCAAGAAATCTACAATTTCTTGTAATTCCTCTTTTTCTTCTTCTGCTCAAGCAACATCTTTAAACATTATTTTATCTTTTTCTTTATCATAAAGTCTTGCTCTAGATTTACCGAAAGTTAAAGCATTATTTGCCATTCCTCACATTCTTCAAATTAAGAAAATTGCAATTAGAAAAAACATAACAAATGTTACAATTGTTGGCAACATTTCACTCCAAAATTTTTTAGATGAGCTGTCTTTTACTTTTATAACTGTTGAAACTTCAGGATTTTTTAATCATAAATCTTTTAAAGAATCATTATTTGGTAAAAAAACAACATCTCTAATTTCTTTAGTCACTCAATCTTCTACAATAGTTTTTCCAGAATAACTTGCAATTGCTTTATTTCAATCAATCAAAACTTGATTATAACTTCAACTCAAAAAATTTTGTTCAAGTTGATTTAATCAAATTTCATTATCTTTGAAATTAGAATAATCTTTTACATAAGGCAAAATTAAAGCTATAAATAAAGAAACAAGTAATATTGCAACAAAAGGTTTCAAACTTGAATTATTTTTATTATCTTTTTTGTTATTATTTATAGTTTTTGCTTTTTCTTTTTTCTCACTTTTTTCAACTTTATTTTCTTCTACTTTCTCACTTTTTATTTTTTCTTTTATTTCAGACTTTTTAGGGTCTTTTTTGTTTGTCATTACTTAAAAAATTAAATATTAAAATAGGACTTTTGGATTATATAAAAAAGATTTAATAAATCAATTTTTATATAAATAAATTTTCTCATAAGTTTATGTGGATTATAAAAAAGCAAAATTAAATTTTTGCTTTTTTTTATTTAAATGCTAGAATTAGTTAAATATATAAATTAAACAAGCAAAGATGAATGCTAAAGAACTAATTTATTCTATACTAAAATTTTCTGATGAAAATAAACTTCCAGATATTCACTTGAATACTGGACATTTTCCTATTTATAGAAATAATTCTTGAGATATTTCATACTTGACTGAAATAAATTGAGAAAAATTAGAAAAACTTACAAAAGAAAATATTATCCAAATTATTTTGGAAATTTCTTCGGAAATTGCCTTAGAAAAATTTGAAAAAAATTTTGAATTGGATACTTCTTATGAATTTGAATCCGGAACAAGATACAGAGTAAATTGCTATATAGACTCAAAAGGTTATTCCATTGCTCTTAGAATTATTCCAAAAGATATTCCAACTTTGGATAGTTTGGGACTTTGAGAACAAGTAAAAAATATGTGTAATAAATCAAAATGATTAATTCTTGTTACTTGACCAACTTGAAGCTGAAAATCTACAAACTTGGCAGCAATGATAAATTATATAAATGAAAATTATAAAAAACATATTATCACAATAGAAGACCCAGTAGAATTTTCATTTGTTTCAAAAAATTCTTTGGTAAATCAAAGAGAGGTTTGAAATCATACTAAATGATTTGATGAAGCAATTAGAGCTTGTTTGAGAGAAGATCCTGATGTAATTATGGTTTGAGAAATGAGAGATCCAGAAACAATAAAAGCAGCTCTTACTTTAGCTGAAACTTGACATTTAGTTTTGTCAACTTTGCATACAAATGATTCTGTTCAAACTGTTGATAGAATTGTAGATATTTTTCCAAGTTCTCAACAAAAACAAATTAGAATGCAACTCGCTATGAGCCTTGTTTGAATTATTTCTCAAAGACTTATTCCTAGAAGTGACAAAGAATGAAGAATTGCAGCTCGTGAAATTCTGATTTCTGATGATGCGGTAAAAAACTTAATTGTTACTTGAAAAACTCCACAACTTTATTCAGTTCTTGAAATATGACAACAAAAGTGAATGATTCTTATGGATAGATATTTGATAGCTCTTCACAAAAAATGAATTATAGACAAAGATACACTTTTCAGCTTTGTTAGAGATAAAGAGGCTGTTGAAATGTTGATATAGTAATTCTAATTCCACCTATAATCCTCCTTTAACATCAAAGGAGGATGAACACATTGGGCTAGTCTCCCTTTTAATACTTATTACAAAAAAAATGTTTGATATAAAATTTTTAAAAAATTCTTGATTTTTTTTAGAAAGAATTCTTGATTCTTGAGATGTTTTGTTTGATGAATGAGAAATTGATGGAAATCTTTATATAATAGAATTTTGAAAATTAAGTATAGAAAAATATACAACAAAAGAAAAAGTTTCTACAAAACAACTTGCTATTTTAGGAGAATGAGATTTTGTTTGAGAATGAGCTTTAAATAAATATTGACCTAAAGAAGTTAAAATATTAGCTTTAGAAGAAACAAAAGTTTTGTATATAGAAGCTAAAAAAGATTTCATGAAATTTCTTGAAAAGTTTCCATCTCAAGCTCGTGATATTTTAGTTTATATAATTTCAATTACAAATGAAAGAGTTTTGGCTTCAAATAAATATATAACATCTATTTATGAAATAAATAAATCAATTAGAGATTTAAAAGAAATTACTTTAAAAGAAATTTTTCTTTTGTTTGAGAAAATTAAAATAATTATGGATTCTGAAATTATATTATTCTTTGAAAAAAATTATGTTATGAAAGAGTTCTTAACTCTAAAATATGATTCAAGAATTCCAAATAAAATGCAAGATAAAATAGTTGAGAGTTGAAATTTTTCTTTAGATGAGTTTAATTTAGATAAAAATATTAGAATTTTGTCAAAAGAAATAATTATAGCTGAAGAATCTCTTTGATTTTTAGTTATTTGAAAAAAAGAAATTTATAATGAAAATGAAAAAAGAATTTTTTTATGAATAATTAACTCAATTTCTGGAGTTTTGAAGCAAAAAAAGATTCTTGAAGAAGAAAGAAATAAAAAATTTATGAGAGAATAAAATAGCTTTTCTAAGATAGAAAAGCTATTTTTTAAAATAAAATTTTAATCCTGAATCTTAAATGAATTTTTTCTTGATTTTTAATCGGAAATTTAAATTTAGAATAAATTATGAAAACAATTTTTAGGATTTGCAAACGAGAAAAGTAAGAACCTTATTTTTTTCATTAAATAAAATATATTTTAAAAGAGTTTTTTCTTGCATATTTACTTTATTGGAACATAAATTTCTGTAATTAAATCTTTTGTTTCAGTTTTAACAGGATCATTTTTATATTCTTCAAAAGGATTTCTTTTTGAATCTATTTTTAGTTTCAGACTCCTAGGAGCTCACATTGCTAAAGTCCAAGAATTAGCTAAAAATTCATAAGAACCTAAATGAGTTACTTTTAAATATTTTCCTCATTTTTCAAATCAAGTAATAATATTTGGAATATTTTTTACTTTTTCTGAGTCTTCTTTGCTTATTTTTAAACAAGCAATATATTCAAAAAAACCTTTATTTATACAAGTTTTTGATGTGGAAAAATCAAGTGCTCATAAAAATTGTACAGAGTTTTCTAGCATAACTTCACAGAGTTTACCAAAATCCTGTTTCATTTTTTCTCAAAGTTCACTTTTAAAACAAGAATTTTTAATTCCCATATAGTAAAAATTTTCATAATTTACAACTCATTCAAGTTTTGTTGAAGTTTCTAAAACTCAGTTTTCTGAAAAAGTTTTTAGCATAGCAAGTCATCTTTCAAAATCCCTTCCTATCATCAAAGTGATCATCTTTTTCAAGAAAAAAAGAAAAAAGGGAAGAGGATAAATCATAGTCCAAGTTACCAAAACTTTTCCATCTTTTTCTTCAAAAGAAAAAGTATTTTTTGCTGTACTTTTAAAAGGTTTTAAAAAATGTATTTCACTTTTTATCTCTTTTTTTATCACTAATTTCTGTAATAATTTGATTTCCAGATCAAAGAATTTTTCCATTCCAAGAATATTTTGCTCAAACTATTCAATCTTTTTTTGGAAAACTAAATTCTGCATCAGATTCCAAAATTGCCCAAGAAGACCATTTTTGAGATTTTTCAAAAAATAGCACATTTTCCCAAACTGTTTGTAGGGAAGCATTTATTTCAATGCTTTTTGTAACTGTATATTGCATATATTTTAAAATTATTAATTACACTAGCTTTTCCAAACTTTTTAGATATTTGTCCAAATTTTTATTTCATCCATGAACTTCTCAAAAAACAGTAAAAGATTTTTGTTTCATTCCACAAAAAGCAATTCTATTTAATTTCCAAAACCATTGAATGTGTAAAATTATTTTGTAAAAAAAGCTTGGAGCTCAAGAAGTAGCTATAATTCTAGCTGTTTTTCATTTCAAAAGTCAGATACTTTTTCCATTTTCATATTTAAAAGCAAATCAAGCAGTAAAATTACAATCCCAAAAATTTTTCATAATTGCTGGAGCATCTCACCACCAAATAGGAAAGACAAAGACTATTTCATCAGACATTGCTATTTTTTCTTGCAAAGCTTTTGTTGTAGAATCTATTAATATTTCTTTCATATCCTCGTATTTCAAATATTCTTGTTGTAAGTCAGTTTTATATAAATCTAAAATTTCAACAGTATCAGCTTTTTCTAAAGAAAGTTCTTCTAATTTTTTAGCTATAGAATGAGTAAAAGCTTTACTACTAGGGTTAGCTGTAATAATCAATTTGTGCATAATATTTTTGTTAAATCATAATAATTCTTAGCATATGGAAAAAAATAATAAAATCAATCAAATAACTTGAAAAAATAAAAAACTTTTATATAATCTGCTTTTCAAAAAATTATATTTGCTAACAAAAAACTATGAAAAAAATACACAAAAAAACTAAGAAGTTTTTTATAAAATCTACTTTGATAACTACTTTTTTACTCTCATCTTTGCTGGTAGCCATTAAATTTAAAATTCCTAATGAATATGAATTTATAGATCCAATTTCTTTGTATGGAACTTTGCTTTCTACAGTGGTTTTTGTTTATTGATTTATGATTTCTCCAGCAGTTGCAGAATATAAAGAAAGTGAAAAATTAGTAGTTGATGTAAAAAATTCTCTCTGAAATATAGAAGAAGATTTGAAATATTTACATTGATTAAAAACTGAATTTAATGTGGGAGAAGCTAGAAATATATTAACCAAAATAAAACAAAATTTTTATTATAATATTGCTGATAATGAGGAAAGGGAAATAACAAAGCATATTGAAGATTTTAATGAAATTTTGCTTCTCTGAGAAAAAGCTTGAATAACAGCAAATCATATTATTAGAACCAAAAATGATATGGGAATTATTCAAAAATCTTATTTAAGAATTCATCAAATAAAAGAGCTTGATTCTCTTCCAAAAATTGTACACAATTTGAAAAACTTTATGACAATTTTTGTTATTTCGATTCTGCTTTTTATGAATTTCTGAGATGGAAAATGAGATTTTGTTTATCAAGTTCAAGAAAGTTTGATGTTATTTCTTATTTCATTTTTGTATATTTATTTAACTTTTGTAATAAATTGACTTGAAAATCCTTTTGATAAAAGAAAATTCACAGGTTATATAGATTTGAGTTTTCTTAAAAAATAAGCTTTTGTACAAAAGCTTATTTTTTAATCTAATAAAAAGTTTTGATTTTCTATATGAAAGATTTATACTTACTATAATTTATTTTTTAATTTTGAGAAAATATGGAAAAATCTAGTTTTGAAAAGTTTACAAATTTGTATGAGTTGAGTAAAACTTTGAGGTTTGAGTTGAAGCCAGTTTGAATAACTGAAAGATTAATTTCAGAAAACTGATTAAAAGAACGAGATGAACTCAGAGATAAAGATTATGATATTATTAAGCCTATTTTTGACCAGTTACATGATAAATTTATCAGAGAAAGCTTATATTGAGTTTCTATAAATTGGGAAGATTTGTTAATACTTACTAAAAATTATAAAAAAGATTTAGAAAAAGTTAATAAACAAATAAAAGAATCTGAAAATGAAAAAGAACTTGATAAATTGGAAAAAGAAAGAAAAGATTTTGAAGATAACTATAAAAAAGTATTAGAGCAAAAGAGAAATGAAATAACAAAAAGTTATGAATTTATAGCGAATAAATGGAAAGAAAAATGGAAAGATGAAAAATGAAAATCTTTTATTAAAGAAGAAGGTTATAAGATACTTACTGAATCTTGAATTTTAAAAGTTCTTAAAAAAACTTTTCAAGATAAAAGTGAAATAGAAAAACTTATAAATGAAAATGAAAAAGCTCTTGAAATGCTTGGTAAAAAATTTGAATATTACATTAAAAAGCTAAAAGAAGATGATTTTTCTTGGTGGAAAAAATTATATAAATGAGAAAAGCAAGAAACAAAAGAGGAAAATTTTACAAAAGAACAAACTAAAGAATACTTAGAAGAAATTTTATCAAAAATAAAGGCAAAAAATATTGAAGAAATACAAAAACAAATTTTAAGTGTAATTGAAAACTTTGAATGATTTTGGACTTATTTTTGATGATTCAATACAAATCGTGAAAACTATTATTCAAGAGAAGAAAAATCAACTTGAGTAGCAAATCGTATAGTGAATCAAAACTTTATATTTTTTATTTCAAATCTTGAATTAAAGTCAAAAATTAATATACCTTTGAATGATGAAGAAAATAAAATTTTTGATATAAACAATTATAATTTATATTTATCTCAAGACTGAATTGATAGATATAATGAAATAATTTGATGAAAAAAAGATAAAAATTGAGTAAGAACCTCTAACTGAATCAATCAAAGATTAAATGAATATGCTCAAAAGAATAATGAAAAGAAGATCCAGTTAAAACCATTATATAAACAAATTTGATCTATAAAAGCTAAAAGTATTCCTTTTGAAATTATTGAAACTCCTGAAGATTTTAAATGAATTTTAGAAAAAATTATTGACTCTTCAAAGGAAAATATTCCTAAAATAGTTGAAGTATTAAAAAATGTTTTTGAAAGTAATGAACTTGATAATATTTATATTTCAAAAAATAATTTAAGTTTTATTTCTAATCGTTATTTTTCAAATTGGTATGCTGTTGCTGAAGAGTGAGTAAAGTTAAAAGTATTTAAAAAGAAAAAATCAAGTGAAGAATGAGATGATTTTAAAATTCCAAAATATATTTCTTTACAAGATTTAAAAAATATATTAAAAAATATTGAATATGCTGATAATTCTGAAGTAGAAGAAGATAAAAGAATATATTTTTTCAAAAAACATTTTGAAGAAAATAGAAACTGAGTTGAAAATAATTGGGAGTTTTTTAAGCAAATTTTTAAAGATGATATTGAAAAATTATATTCTTGAAAAGAAGAGGAAGTTCTTATTGAAGAAACAAATGAAAAAATCACTTTAAAATCTTTTACAACCAATTTAGAAGAAATTGAAAAAATATTTCAAAACTTTAATACAAAAGACCAAGAACAAAGAAAAATACTAAAATCTTTTGCTGATAAATCTATTTTCATATTTCAATTTTTAAGATTATTTAAAGTTGATAAAGAAAAAATTGAATGAGATTTATGAGATTTTTATCATTTTTATGATGAAATGGTTGAGAATTTTTTGATTACAAAACATTATGATGCAATAAGAAATTATTTAACGAAAAAAGATTTTAGTGAAGAGAAAATTAAGTTAAAGTTTGATAAATGAAATTTACTTTGATGATGGTCTGAGGATTATGATTGATCAAGCTGAGCTCAATATAATTGATATATTTTTAGAAAAAAAACAGGAAGTATTTTTAAATATTATCTTTGAATCTCAAATAATGCTCAAGTATTTAATTATAATAAAAATCCAATAATTAAAGAAATTGATGATTTATTATATGAAAAAATGAATATTTTAGCTTTAAAAACAATAAGTATTTTTTGAAGTAGTTATCAATCAGAATATTGAAATAGTTATAATGAAGATAAACAAAAATTATCAGAAATAGATTTAATAAAAAAAGTACAAGGTGTTTTAGAAAAAAAATATATAAATAAATATAAATGACTAAGTGAAGTTATAAATAAAAATTATGAAAAATTGGGAAATTTTGTGAATGATATAAATTTTTATTGAGATTATAGTCTAACTTTTGAAAAGATAAATTGAAAATATTTAGAACAACAAATATACTGAGAAAATAAAGATAAGTTTTTATATTTATTTGAAATAGTTAGTAAGGATTCTTGAGATATTGAAGAAAAGAAAAAACGTTATATTGAAAGTTGAAAAGATATAAAAGATTTTAAAGAATTACAAGTAAATAAAGATTTGCAAACTATTTATTGGGAAAATATTTTAAATGGAACTCCAAAATTTAAGCTAAATTGAAAAGCAGAAATTTTATTTAGACAGGCTAGTAAAGAAGTTAAAAATAAAAATGATTTAGAAGATAGTAAAAAACATTTAAAAGAAAGAAATAAAAATGCTATAGATAGTAAAAGATACACTGAAAATAAAACTATTTTTCATTGCCCAACAATAGTATGATATTGAAATAAAGAGATAAAATGACCTAAGCAATTTAACGATTTTACAAATTGAATTTTATCATCAACAAATTTAAAAGATTTACATATAATATGAATAGATAGATGAGAAAAACACTTAGCTTTTTATAGTGTTATAAATGCTGAAACTTGAAAAATTGTTGAACAATGAAGTTTAAATAGAATAGAGCAATTAAAACCAAATTGAGAGATTATTTATACAGATTATGAAAAACTTCTTACTGAAAAAGCTTGAAATAGACTAAAAGCAAGACAAGAGTGGGACACTATTTGAAATATTAAAAATCTTAAAGAATGATATATTTCTCATGTTGTGAAAAAAATAGCTGATTTAGTTTTAAAATACAACTGAGTAATTGTAATGGAAAAACTCAATAAATGATTTAAACAATGAAGACAAAAAATTGAACAATCAGTGTACCAAAATTTAGAAGTTGCTTTAGCAAAAAAACTTTCATATCTTGTTTTAAAAAATAAAGATAATTGAGAAGAATGAAGCATAACAAAACCATATCAACTTTGTCCTTTTGCAAAAAATTATTCAGATATTGAAACTTCTAAACAGTGGTGAATTATATTTTATACAACTGCTGCTTATACTTCAATAACTGATCCCGTGACTTGATGGAGAAAAACTATATATTTGAAAAAATGAAAAGTTGATGATATGAAAAATCAAATTATTAATGCTTTTAGTGAAATTTGATTTGATGAATCTAAAAAAGCATATTTTTTCAAATTGAACTGACAAAAGTGGACTCTTTATTCATGATTGGAAAGATGTAAATGAAAACAAAATAAAGCTGGGAAATGGGAAATAAATGAGATTAGAACTACTCAAGAGTTAGATGATCTATTTACTAAAAGTTGAATTGATAAAAATAGAGAAATTATCTCACAAATAGAAGAAGAAAATGAATTACCTTCAAAATTTTATGAAACTTTTATTTGGATTTTTGAAGTAATATCTCAAATAAGAAATACAAGTAACAAAAAAGAAGATTTCTTAGTTTCTCCTATAGAACCATTTTATGATAGTAGAAAATATTTTGAGAAATTACCTGATATAAATTGAGAAAAGTTTGAAAATGAAAATAATATTGAACTTCCGACTTCTTGAGATGCAAATTGAGCTTATAATATTGCAAGAAAGTGACTTATAATGCTTAAAAAGATTCATAGAAATCCAAAAATTAAATCAGATAAATTATTTATTAGTAATGATGAATGGGATTTAGTTATAAATGATTGGGATAATTTCACTCAAAAACCTCAATAATATTTCCAAAATCCTCTAAAATATGCTATTCTTAACAAAATAGCATATTTTTTAATGAGAAATTTTTATGGAAAGCTATATAAAACTCTCTACTCTCAATGATTTCATCTTTTGTCCAAAAAGTATTTATTACCATACTTTATATGATAATTATAGTAAAAAGCTCTATCAAGAAGAAGCTCAAATTGCTGGAACTCTTGCTCATGAAGCAATAGATAATGCACATTATTCCAGTTCAAAACATATTCTTCAATGATTTTCAGTATATTCAGAGAAATATGGAATTGCTGGAAAAATTGACACATTTAATATAAAAACCTGAGAATTAGTAGAAAGAAAAAATCAGATTCAGACCTCACCCCAGCCCTCTCCTTCTAAAGGAGAGGGAGTTAAAATGACTCCAAAAATTTATTTAGGCTACAAATATCAACTTTGGTGACAAATGTTTTGCCTTGAAGAAATGTGATATGAGGTCAAAAGTTTGTGCTTTTATAGTATGAAAGATAATAAAAAATATAGAATTTACAAACCTTCCAGTTCAGAACTTTTACAATTTCAAGAAATTTTAAAAAAATATAGAACATTTGATTTATTACAAAAAAGTTGGAAACAAAATAGTCAAAAATGTTTGCAGTGTATTTATAGAGAATTGTGTGATTATTTTATAGGGGAAGTGTACCCACAATTGCAATTATTTGAGCCCTCACCCTAGCCCTCTCCTTTGGAGGAGAGGGGATAGCAAAATTGTAGAGATGTTTATCTGAAACATCATTTGAGCCCTCACCCTAGCCCTCTCCTTTGGAGGAGAGGGGATAGCAAAATTGTAGAGATGTTTATCTGAAACATCTCTTAATAAATTATTTGAATAACCAAAAAATTATGCTTCAATATCCAGATTTTGATGAAAAACAAATTCTTATCATAGAAAGTTTTGATACAAAAAATATCAGTTTTGATAATGATAATTTGATGATAAAAGATTGATCTACTATAAAAGTAAAAGTTAGTTTGTATAAAATTTTTGCTATTTTTTTGATTGGAGAAACTACTATTACCAGTGTTTTGATTAGAAAATTTCAAGATTTTTGAGTTACAATAGTTTTGATGAAAAAAAATCTTTTGCCTTATTTGGTTATTTGAAATGAAACTGAATGAAATTTTATCTTGAGAAAAAAACAATATGAAAAAACAGAAGAAGAAATGCTTGAAATAGCAAAAAATATTATCTTGCTAAAAACAAAACATCAGCTGAGTTTATTGAAAACAATAAGAGAAAAAGAAGATATTCTCAAAAAAGATATAGCAAAAATCAAAGAAATTATAGAAAAAATTCCAAAAAGTGAAAATTATGAAAGTTTACTTTGATATGAATGAAATGTTTCCAAAATCTTTTTTGGAGATTATTTTGGGAGTATTGGTTGGCAGAGAAGAGAACCAAGAACCAGAAGAGATGTGATAAATTTGCTATTAGATATTTGATATACCTATCTTTTTCACTTTATAGAAGCACTTTTGAGACTATATGGATTTGATAATTATTATTGAGTATATCACAGAACTTGGTATGCTAGAAAATCTTTGGCTTTGGATTTAATGGAACCTTTCAGATGAATTATAGATAAATCTTTACTCAAAGCTTATAATTTAGGACAAATAGACAAAAAAGATTTTAGTTTTGTAAATTGACAATATGAACTTGACTACAAAAAATCCAAAAAATATACTTGAATTTTTCTCAAAGCTATTATGGAAAACAAAAAAGAAATGTTTTATTTTATCAAAGATTATTATAAATTTTTTATGAAGTGAAGGGAAGAGTTTCCAGTTTTTGAGGTTTAAACTTCACTCTACACCAGCACAACCTCACCCTAACCCTCTCCTTAGAGGAGAGGGAATAGCAAATATCTCTAAATTACTTTTTTAAAATTAAAAAATTATGTTAATAGTAAGTTATGATATTCACAATGACAAAATCAGAACAAAGTTTAGCAAACTTCTCAAGAAATATGGAAGAAGAATTCAATATAGTGTTTTTGAAATCAAGAATTCTCAAAGAATTTTAAGTATTGTAACTGCTGAAATTGAGAAATCTTTTGCTCCAAAGTTTACTGGAGCTGATTCAATTCTTATAATTCCAATGAGTGATTCAGTGAGTGAAAAGTGTATTAGATATGGACAACCAGCTATGGAAGAAGAAGAAATTTTGTTTTTATAAAAACATTTGCTTTTTTCTTATAAATTTTATATAATATCTGCATATAAAAAAGTTCTTTAACATTTTACATATAGTTTTTGAAAAAAATAGGGGATATTTTGAAAAATATTTTTTTAGGGTACTTTTTATTTTCTTCAAAAACTTACTTTTATAAGTAGAAAAAATTTGTAAAAGTGGAAGTTATGTTGTGTGTTTTGAAATTGATGAAAAAATCCCTAAAAAAGACTTTGCAAAGGCAAAAGGGAAGAGCTACTTGCAAAAAAATTGCAAACCTTAGTCTTAATTTTTTAACTTTCCTAGCAATAAGCCAAAAGTCATAAAATTGAAAGATATTTTATTTGTATCTTTTAGGCTTATTTTAGCAAAAGTTGCTATTTAAACCACATAAAAAATTTCTACTTTTGTAGATAAATCAATACTGATACAAGTATATTGCTATTTAAACCACATAAAAAATTTCTACTTTTGTAGATAAATATTCATAATATAAAAAATAATAAAATTT
>JBBILU010000005.1:0-143539 GCA_037444775.1 Candidatus Altimarinota bacterium | reverse complement strand
TAATACTATTTTTTGATAATTATTTATTTTGTTAAAATGTGATTAGTAAGCCATACTTTACTATTATGAATTTTAGAAAAAATTTTAATCTATTTTTTTGACTTGTTTTGCTCTTTAGTATCTCATCTCTGAATCTTTTCAAGTGGTCGGATTTGAGTGGGACGATACAAATTTATAAAAAATAATTATTTTAAAGTTAATAACAAAAAAAACTTAAGTTTTTAAACTCAAGTTTTTTATATTAATTCTAGTTTACCACCAGCATTTAGAACAGCTTCTTTTGCAGAAGAAGAAGCTTTATTTACAGTAACTGTAACTTTAGCATCTATGCTTCAATCTCAAAGTAGTTTAATTCCCAATGCTTTATGTCTAATAACACGATTTTGCAATAAAGTTTCTTTATTAATTTCAGAAATTCCTTTACTAGCAAGTAATGCAATATCTGAAATATTAACAATATTATATTGTACTTTAAACATAGCATTTGAAAAACCTTTTAACTTAGGCATTCTTCTGAAAAGAGGAGTTTGACCTCACTCAAACCAGTCTGGAACACCTCAACCAGATCTAGCATTTTGACCCTTACATCATTTACCTGAAAATGTTCATTTCCCAGAACCATTACCTCTTCAAAGTCTTTTTGATGTTTGTCTAGATCAAGCTGCAGGTTTTATATTACTTAAATTTAACATAAATTAATCTTTATATAGATAATAATTTAACTTTTAAACGAAGTTAAAGCTTTAATCGTAGCTCTAGCATTATTTATTAAATTGCTAGAACCGTATCTTTTTGCAAGAACATCTTGATATCAAGCAACCATAAGAACTTTTCTAACTGCTCATCAAGCAATTAATCAAGTTCATTTAGATGCTGGATGAACCATAACTGATGCAGCTTTATATTTAACTTTAACATCATAAGGAACAGTTCATTCAGAAACTGGAACATTAACCATATTCTTTTTTGCATTAGAAATAGCTTTTGCAATAGCATCAACTACTTCCCAACTTTTTCAAGTACCTAGTCAAACATTTCACTTTCAATCTCCAACAACCATTACAGCTCTAAATCTTAATTGTCTACCTCAAGCAGTAACTCTAGTAACTCTGTCTATGCTCAAAAGTTCCTCTTTAAAATTACTTTTTGGTGCTTGCAAATTTCATTTTTCTTTTTTAGGAGAAATTGCCATATTAATAAGTAATTAAATAATTAAAATTCTAATCATATACTTCTAGCTCATTCAGCTAAAGCTTTTACTCTACCATGATAAGAAAAACCTCCTCTATCAAAAACAACTGTTTTTAAGTTAGATTCAATAGCTTTCTTTGCAATTTCTTCTCAAACTTTTTTAGCCATTTCCGTTTTTGTTCAAACTTTTTCAAGTTTTAAATCAGAAGATGCAACCAAAGTTGTAGAAGTTTGATCATCTATGATTTGAGCATATATATTTGAATTACTTCTAAAAATAGCCAATCTAGGTCTTAAAGAAGTTCAACTAATTTTTGCTCTAACTTTTTTTTGTCTTCTTAATCTTTTAATATTTTTTTCTAACATAATTCTATTAGTTAATATTAATTAATAATTAATAAAAATTATTAAATTTTATTACTTCTTACCACTTTTACCAGCTTTACCAGCTTTTCTTCTAACATGCTCTCAAACATATTTGATTCATTTTCATTTATAAGGTTCTGGTGGTTTGTTAGCTCTAACTTTAGAAGCAAATTCTCAAACGATTTGTTTATCTATTCAAGTAATATGAATAGTATTTTTTAACTTCTCATCTGGAATAACTTTTAAAGTAGTAGGAACATCTATTTCAACTTTATGTGAGAATCAAGCACTTAAAATTATTTTATTTGTTCATTGAAGTTCAAATTTATAACCTACTCAGTTTATTTCTAAACTTTTTTTATAACCTTCAGTAACTCCAATAACCATATTATTAATTACAGCTCTTGTTGTTCACCAAATTGCACCACAGTTGTCATTTTTAGGAGAAACAGCAATTTGATTTCAATCAAAAGAAACTGAAACATCACTAGAAAAAACAAAAGATAATTCTCAAAGAGGTCATTTTACAGTTATAGTATTTAATTCAACCTTAACATTCACTTTATCAGATACCAATATAGGCATTTTTCCGATTCTTGACATTTTTTTATACTTTATAATATAAACTGGAACATTCTTTTTAGAATTCTCATTTATAATTTTAATCTAAATAACTGAGATTAAAATACTTCACAAATAAGTTCTCAACCTACATTTAAACTTCTAGCTTCATATCAAGTGATAACTCACTTCGGTGTAGAAACTACAAATATTCATTTACCATTTCTAGATTTTTTTATGTCCTTAGATCCCACATAAATTCTTTGTCCTGGTTTGGAAATTCTCTTAAAAGTAGGTAAGTATTTAGTAACTCTTATATCATTCAATTTGACCATAAGAAATTTTTTATTTCATTCCTCAACCAACTCAAAATCAACAATATATTTATTTTTTTTCAAAATTCTAAGTATATCTGATTTAATCCTAGAATAAGGAAGCTTTAGGTCTTCTATTCTTGCCATATAAGCATTTCTTATTCTTGTTAATAAATCTCCAATTGGATCTATTATCATATCAATAAAATTAACAACTAAAACTTACAAAAATTTCATTAATTACCAACTAGATTTTCTAACACCTGGTAGTTCTCATGCATTAGCTTTTTCTCTGAAACAAATTCTACAGATATCGAATTTTCCAAGATAACCTCTAGTTCTACCACAAACACTACAACAGTTAAATACTTTAGTGGCAAATTTTGGTGTTCTAGAGTCTTTTAATGCTTGAAACAAATTTTTCTTTAACCTATTGGCTTTAGCAATCTTTGATTTTCTTGCCATTTCAAATGTATTAAAAACTAAAGATTATTTAGAAAAAGGAAATCACATAGCATATAATAATGCTTTTCCAGATTCTTTATTTTTAGCTGTAGTTTTTACAGTAACTTGTATACCGTGAGCTAAAACTACATCATCTTGTGGAACTTCTGGAAAAATAGTATGTTCCTTAATTCCAAAATTATAGTTACCTTCTTTATCAAAACTTTTATTACTTATTCCTCTAAAATCTCTAACTCTAGGTAAAACTATATTTATCAATTTTTCAAGGAAATCATACATTCTGTCTCATCTAAGAGTAACACTCAATCAAACTGGCATTCAAGCTCTCAATTTAAAGTTAGAAATTGCTTTTGTAGCATATCTAACTGAAGGAGCTTGTCCAGCTATTAAAGATAATTGTTCTTTTAATGATGAATAATCCTTATTTCAAGTTTTTAAATAAGTTCAAATTCACATATTTAAAACTATTTTTTCTATTTTAGGAATATCCATAACATTATCAATTGATAAATCTTTTTTCAATGATGGAACGATTTCTTTCAAATATTTTTCTTTAAGATACATCTTAAATAAATTATACAAAATAAACTAGATTTATTTTATTATAAAGCTTTTAGGCTCACCACCTTTTTCTTTTAAAGCTTTTTTAGAATATCTAAACTTTTTAACTTTTCATTTTTCTTCAATAGTTACAAATCAAACTCTAGTAGGTTTGTTTGTAAAAGGACAAACTAACATAACATTAGAAACATGTATAGGTTTTTCCATTTTTATAATTTGTCATGGAGTTGCACCCATTTTTTTGATATGTCTAGTTACAATGTTAACATCTTTAACCAATACAGTATTTTTATCTGAAAAAACAGCTAAAACTTCTGATGTTGTTCATTTATCTTTTTCTTTACCAGAAATAACTATTATCTTATCTCAAGTCCTTATTTTCATAAGTTTAAATTAAATACTAAATTCTGTTTTTTGGAAAATAGTTTTTATAAAACTTCTGGAGCTAAACTAACTATTTTTTGATATCACTTATTTCTCAATTCACGAGCAACAGGTCAAAATATACGAGTTGCTTTAGGTGTACCATCATCACCAATGATAACACAAGCATTATCATCAAATCTTACATAACTTCCATCTTTTCTTCTTAGCTCTTTTTTAGTTCTAACAACTACAGCTTTAACAACTTTTTTCTTTTTTATGTTACCGTCTGGCAGAGCTTTCTTTACAGAAACTATTATAACATCACCAACAGAAGCATATCTTCTTTTAGAACCTCAAAGAACTTTTATACATAAAACTTCTCTTGCTCAAGAATTATCTGCAACAACCAGCCTTGATTCTGTCTGTATCATTATTACTCAACTTTAAAAATTAAATTAGCTAAGTTCTTAAACTAAAACCCATCTTTTTAATTTAGACATAGGTTTTGTTTCTTTTATAGTAACCATATCTCATTCTACACAAGTATTATTTTCATCATGAGCATAAAATTTTTTAGTTATTCTAAACTTTTTTTTATACTTAGGATCAATTTTATAAGTGTGAACAGATACAACTATAGTATTTTGCATTTTAGCACTTGTAACTATACCTCTTTTAGTTCTCATAATTTATATTTTTTTTAAAATAATTAACCTATTTTAAATCATTTTTCACTAGCTAAAGTTCTTACCATAGCAGCATATCTTCTCAAAGATTTCATTAAATGAGTTTGTTTTAATTCACCCACATTCTTCTTCATCCTTAAAACAAAATATTCTTTTTCAACTCTAACTACTTCTTCCTTCATTTTTATAGCATCTAATGATTTTAATTCAGATTTTTGTTTTAATTTCAAATCTTTTAATTCTTTCATTATATTTGAATTAATCAACTAATATTTTAGTTTGTACAGGTAATTTGTAAGAAGCAAGTCTAAAAGCTTCCCTTGCAATTTCTGGTGTAACTCAAGTAATCTCAAAGAGTACTCTACCAGGTTTTACAGGAGCTCTATACATTTCAACTGATCATTTACCTCAACCCATAGGAACTTCCAAAGGTTTTGCAGTGTAAGGTTTATCTGGAAAAATTCTTATCCAAATTTTTCATCATCTTTTTATAAACCTAACCATTGCTCTTCTTGCAGCTTCTATTTGTCTAGAAGTTATAAACCCTCTAGTAACCGTTTTCATTCAGTAATCTCAGAAAGATAACTCTGATCATCTTATTGCTTTTCATCAAAGCCTTCATCTATGAGTCTTTCTATACTTAGTCTTTTTCGGTTGTAACATTTTAAGTCTAAGTTAGTATATAAAATTTTTTATTAAGTCAAGTTTTATTTAGACTTTTTATATATGTCTCATTTATATATCCAAATTTTCAATCAAACTGTACCATATACAGTTTCTGCTCTAGCAGTACAATAATCAATGTCTGCTCTAACTGTTTGAGTTGGAATATTTCCTTCTTTAAATGTTTCTTTTCTAGCTATTTCAGCTCAATTTAACCTACCTCATACTTTTACTTTCATTCATCTTGCTCATTTTTCAATAGTTTTTGCAATTGCCATTTTTATTGATTTTTTATATGGAAATCTTTTTTCTATTTGATTTGCAATTCAGAAAGCAACTATTTTTGCATTTAGTTCAGGTTTTTTAATTTCTTTAACATCAACACTAACTTTGAAACCAGTTTTTCTAGATAAAACAAGTTTTATATTATCTAAATTTTCACCTGTTTTTCATAATATAAGAGATGATTTAGCAGTAAAGATAGATACTCTAATTGTATCTTGTTCTTTAGCAACAAGAATATCTCAAACTGGAATTCAAGCAAGCTCTTTTTTAAGAATTTCTCTAACTTGTAGATCAATCTTCAAATCTGTTTTATAAGCTTTTTTGTCAGAATACCAAGTAGATTTCCATGTTTTTATATATGGAATTCTAAAAGCTACTGGACTTACTTTATGTCCCATAAGTATAAATAATTTAAAATATTAAAATATTACTTCACTTGTAATTCTAATTTAACATTAGAAGTTCTTTTTAGTATAGGATGAATTCTACCTCTTGAGATAGGATTTCATCTCTTATATACTATTCACTTAGTAATTACAACTGCACTTATAAGTAAATCAGAAGACTTTTGTGAATTATTATTTTCTGCATTAGAAATAGCTGAAAATAATAATTTATAAAGTATTTTTGCTCATTTTACTGGAGCAAATTTCAAAAACTTTAAAGCATCATCAGCCGTCTTATTTCTAATAACTTCTGCAACAACTCTTAGTTTTTTAGGAGAAATTCTAATATTTTTCCCGTAAGCTTTCATAAGCAAATTAAGTTATATTAATTTAAAATACTATTTTTTATTTCATGCATGTCCTCTAAATGTTCTTGTAAAAGAAAATTCTCATAGTTTGTGTCAAACCATATCTTCTGTAACAAAAACTGGATTATGAACTTTTCCGTTATGAACACCAAAGGTATGTCATACGAAATCTGGTATTATAGTACAATCTCTTGCCCAAGTCTTAATAACTGATTTCTTTCAAGAACTATTAACGGTAATTACTTTTTTCAAAAGTCTATCGTTAACATAAGGACCTTTTTTTAAACTTCTTGTCATTTTCTAAATTTTTAAGTTATAAGTTTAAAATTATAAGTTTGAAATTATAAATTATAAGTGAGAATATTTAAATTCTCAACTTCTAATTTCTAACTTCTAATTCTTAACTCAATTACACCATTAATTTTCATTTTCTAGTTTTCAAAATCCATCTACTAGTTGTCTTTTTTCTACTTCTAGTTTTGTAACCTAATGCAGGTAATCCCCAAGGAGTTTTCGGAGCTTTCATACCAATTGGTGAATGTCCTTCTCAACCTCAATGTGGATGATCTACTGGATTCATAGATTTTCATAGAACTGTTGGTCTTTTTCACATCCATCTAGATCTTCAAGCTTTTCAAATAACTATCTGATTATAATCTGGATTAGAAACTTGACCAAGTGTAGCATAACATTTTTTATGCACAAGTCTAACTTCTCAAGAAGGTAATTTAACTTGTGTATATTCTCATTCTTGAGATACTATCGTAGCAAATGATCAAGCAGATCTAACTGACGAAGCTCATTCTCAAACAATAAGTTCAACATTATATACTTGTAATCAAGTAGGAATATTTGATATTTCTAATCTATTACCAGCTTTCAAAGCTGTATTTTCATCAGTAATAACAATATCTCAAACTTTCATATCTTTGTGAGCAATCACATATCTTCTTTCTCAGTCTTTGTAACAAATTAATGAAACAAATGCACTTCTGTATGGATCGTACTCTATAGTTTCAACTTTAGCCTCTATTCCTTTTTTATCAAGTCAATAGAAATCTATAAGTCTATATCTTTTTGCATGACCACCTCATTGATGTCTTACTGTAATTCTTCAAGTATTATTTCTACCTGAATGTTTTTGTAACTTAACAGTTAAAGATTTATAAGGTTTTGAAGTTGTAACCTCTTCAAAGGTAGAACCTGTCATTCATCTCCTACCTGGAGTAGTAGGTTTAAACTTTTTAATTCCCACTTTGCCAAATATTAAGAACTAAAATTATCATTATTTTATGATAGAAAAATCTACTTTAGCTTTTGCATCCTTTAAGGTAACATAAGCCTTTTTAGTAACTCTTTTTCTTATTTGTATACCTTTTCTACCATTTTTAAATTTTTCTCTAGTATTTAAAATATTAACACTAGAAACCTCAACTCCGTACAAATCCAAAATAGATTTTTTAACATCTATTTTTGTAGCATCAGGAGAAACTTGAAATACATAACAATTATTATCTAATTCAAGATTTGATGTCTTCTCTGTAGTAATTGGTTTTTGTAAAATTCTATAAAGTCTCATTTTTCAAAATGTTAATAACTATTTTACCAAAGCATTCAAATTTTCTAAACAAGCTTTTTCTAAAATAAGAGTATTATATTTTAGTAAATCTTTTATGTTTAAATAATCACTTAAGATAGTTTTAACATAAGAAAGATTTGCAGAAGCTTTTTCCAAAACTTCATTCTTTTTAGAAATAGCAAACAAAATATTTTTCTCATAAGGTAGAGATGTAAATACTTGATCCATTAACTTAGTTTTTATTTCAGAAAGTTTAATATCATCAATTATTAATAATTTATTATCTCTAACTTTTGAAGACAATACACAGAATAATGCTTTTCTTCTTTCTTTTTTATTCATCGAAATAGTGAAATTCACATTATTTCTAGGTCAAAATGCAACTCAACCTTTTTTTCTAACTGGAGATCTATTAGACCCCATTCTTGCTCTACCAGTACCTTTTTGTTTATAAATTTTTCTAGTAGAACCTCTTCTATCTCATCTTGTTTTTGTATGAGCAACTACCTGTCTAGCATTTGCTAATTGGTAAACCAAAGCCCTATGAATAAGATTTTCGTTCACTTCTAAAGCAAAAATAGAATCATTAAGCTCAACTGTTCAAGATGCTTCTCCTCTTTGATTATAAATCTTAGCTTCCATTACAGATTTAAGATTAGCAATTAAAAAATTATACTAACTATTGAATTTCTTCAACCAGGAACTCATCATCTAACACCTATAACAGATATTTCTTTATTAATAAGTTCTAAAGGGACTCTTTTCAAGTTTACCTTCGTATTTCCTTGATGCCCATGCATCTTTTTTCACTTATGTGTTCTTCTAGGTTTTCTGTTTCAAATAGAACCTAATGCTCTATGAAATTTAGAACCATGAGTTGCTCTACCTCAATGGAAATTCCATCTTTTCATAGCTCATGTAAAACCTTTTCATTTAGAAAAACCAATAATGGTAACTTTTTCAACTCATTCTAGTATATCTAGAGTAACAAAATCACCTACATTAAATTTTGCAACTTCTCAACTTTCTAAAGGAAATTCCTTTATTTTAGAAAAATCAGAAGCATTCAGAGCTTTTTTTCACTCTTTCAAAGTAGAATCTTCACTATCTAGAATTCAAACTATAAGAGCCTCATAACCATCATTTTCAACAGTCCTCTTTCAAACAACTTTTAATTGAGGAACTTCAAGTAGAGTAACTGGTACGAACTTATCTCATTTCACTACCCTTGTCATCTCTAATTTCTTAGCTAAAATTCAAGCCATTTTCTTAAAAATGATTACAAATATAAAGTCAGAGGTTAAACTTACAAGCCATTTTTTCAAGTAGTTTAACTTAACCTCTTCCAAAAAACCTTCGAAAAATTTTTCAAAAAGCCCGTGTATTCTATTAAAAACACTTTATTTGTCAAAAAAAAATATTATTTTGTAAGAAAAAATGGTTAAAATGTCGTAAAAAAATTAAAAATATAGTAAAAAAATTAATTTATTTATCAATGAAAACTAAGAATTACAAATAAATCACTGTGAACTAGATGTCCTATTCCAAGATAATATTTACTACATCAAAATTTGATGGATTTCTATGATACTCTAGACATTCATTTATCAACTCCTCTGATACCATTCAAGCACCAAGGTATTTAATTTCATAATTGAAATTACCAAATATTTATTCTTCTTGAATTTAAATGGTACATTTTTGACTTTTTTATAAATAGAATTGGATACTGTTCCGTAGAACTTTTATTCATTTCAAAAACTGTAATCTAAAAAATCTTTGTTTCAATTTAAAAAATCATAAATACTTATAGATTTTTTTCATTCTAACTTTACTTGTTTCAAAATCAATATTCAGTTTTTACACAGAATTCATATTTGACTTTTTTTATTATGATGATAATGTTTATTCTCCCAATCGTGATAATGAGTTTCAAGTTCAATAACATCTCAAGCTCCGAAATCATCATCATATTCTAAATCTGTTTCTTCAAAAAAACAATCTTCAATTATAAATTTTTTTTCTTTATAATATGTAAAAATTCAAGGCCAAGGAGAATAAGCTCTAAATCTGTCATAAATTTGTTTAGCTGTAAAATTTTTAAAATTAATTTCTCATTCTTCTTTTTCTATTTTTGAACAATAAGTTGCATTATTAGAATCTTGAGAAATTCTTTCAGCTTTTCATAAATAAATATTTTCTAAAGAATCTCATAATAATTTTCCTCAAATATTTTGAAATTTTTCAAAAATACTATTTATATTATCATTTATTTCTATTTTAACTTTTTCTATTTTTATAATATCTCATTCATCCATTCATTTAGTCATATACATTACTGTTAATCCAGTTTCCGTATCTCAATTTTTTATACTTTCTTGAATAGGACTTGCTCAACGATATTTTGGCAAAATACTTCCGTGTAAATTTATACTTCAAAATTTTGGGATATTTAAAACAATTTCTGGCATGATTTTGCCGTAAGCAACAACAACAATAAAATCTAAATCTAAGAATTTTAGTTTTTCTAAAAAACCCAAATCTTTGGATAATTTATCTGGTTGTAAAACTGGTATATTTTTCTCTAAAGCAAAAACTTTTACTGGAGTTGGTAAAACTTCTTTTTTTCTTCAAATAGGCTTATCTGCCTGGGAAACTACAAGTAATATTTCAAATCTTTTATCAATATATAATTGAGACAAGATATTTTTTGAAAATTCTCCCGTTCAAAAAAATGCTATTTTCATTTTAGTTTTTCATTAATAATAATTTTTATTCTTCTCTTTTTCTGAAACTTATAGCTTCTAAAATATGTTTAGAAGAAATTTTTTCTACTGCTTCCAAATCAGCAATTGTTCTTGCTAATTTCAAAATTCTATAATAAGCTCTTGCAGATAGATTCATAGAAGAAACAGCTTGTTTCAAAATCATATCACTTTCAGAATCTAAAGTACAAAATTCATTAATTTCTTTAGTTTTCATTTCTGAATTAGAAGTGATTTTTAAACTCTCAAATCTTTTTAATTGAATATTTTTTGCATTTTGAACTCTTTTTTGAATATCTTTTGAAGTTTCAACGAGTTCATAACTATTTTTAATTCAAAATTTTTCAGTTTTAACTTTTGGAACTTCTATAAATAAATCAATTCTGTCAATCAAAGGTCAAGAAAGCCTAGAACGATAAGATTGAACTTGTTTAGCTGAACAAATACATTCTTTATCTGGATCGGTTAAATATCCACAAGGACAAGGATTTAAAGCTCAAAGTAACATAAACTTTGCTGGATAATTATAACTTGCATTAACTCTTGTAACTGTTATATGTCAATCTTCCAAAGGTTGTCTTAAAACTTCCAAAACTACTTTTGGAAATTCAAGAATTTCATCAAGGAATAAAACTCATTTATGAGCAAGAGAAATTTCTCAAGGTTTTGAATTTCTTCAACCTCAAATTATACTAATTCAACTTGCTGTATGATGAACTGCTCTAAAAGGTCTTTCTGTAATTATAGGATTTTCTTCTGATAATAAACCTGAAACCGAATAAATTTTTGAAATTTCTATTGATTCATCTAAAGTCAAATCTGGTAAAATTGTTGAAAAAGCTTTTGCTAACATTGTTTTTCAACTTCACGGAGGTCATTCCATAATAATATTATGTCAACCAGCAGCTGCAATTTCCATTGCTCTTTTTGCTTGTTCTTGACCAATTATATATTTGAAATCGTTTTTATTTTCAAATATTTTTTTTTCTCAAAGAGTTCTAAAATCCAAAACTTCTTCTTTTTCAAGACTTTTTGTTTTGTTTAAAATATCTATTAAATCTTTTAAATTTTCTATTCAAATAACATCTATTCATGGAATAATAGAAGCTTCTTTTGCATTAGATTTAGGAACGAAAATTCTTTTGAATCATTTTTCTAATGTTCAAATTGTAGCTGGTAAAACTGATGGAACTTTCCTGAGTTTTCAATCTAAAGCTAATTCTCAAAGAAAAATACTTTCCTTAATTAGTTCATCAGTTTCTATATCTCAATTATTAAGCAAAATTCAAACAGCAGTTGCCAAATCAAAACTAGGTCAACTTTTTCTAATATCTGCTGGGGCAAGATTAACAGTAATTCTACTTGCAGGGAGTCTTGAATAACTTGATTTCAAAGCACTTCTAAGTCTTTCTTTACTTTCTTGAACAGAAGTATCTGGAAGTCAAACAATTGTAAAAGCAGGAAGTCAGTTATTTATATCAACTTCAACATCAATAATTGTTGTGTCAAGTCAATTAACAGTTATTGAATGTACTAGAGAAATCATAAACTTGTTATTTAAAAATAATGGAGCCAATAACGGGACTTGAACCCGTGACCTATCCCTTACCATGGGATTGCTCTACCAAAACTGAGCTATATTGGCAAAAAAATTTTGTCAAATATAAACGAAAAATACAAAAAAGCAAAAAAATAGAAATTAATATAGAAAAAATATTTTTTACTAAAAACTAAAAAACCTGCTAAGCAGGTTTTTTAGTCAATAAATTATGAAAATATTATTGAGCATCAGTTTCAGGAGCTGGAGTAGCAGGAGCTGGAGTAGCAGGAATTTCTTCAACAGCAGTAGTAGCCTCATCAGCAGTAGTAGTAGCTTCAGGAGCAACTTCTGGAGTAACAGCTTCAGGAGCAACTTCTGGAGTAACTTCTGGAGTAGTAGCTTGCTCTACTGCGTCAGGAGTTGAAGTAGTTTCAGCTGTTTTTGGAGCTTCACAAGAAGCTAACATTGTCAATGACAATAAAATCATTGCAGCAATTATTTTTCTCATAATCACAAGGTTATTAATAAAAAAGATTTTTAGATAAAATCTAAAAAATCCCAGTTATTATATTTAAAAAAAAATTTATTCAAGTAAAAAAGTATTGACTTTTATCTATTATGTTGCCTGATATAGATTTTGTTACAAAATGTATGTTTTTTTAAAAGATTTAATATAAATAATACTTATTAATTTTTTAGCTTAAAATTTAATACAAACTTTAAAAAGAGCATAAAATAGGCAAAATATATTTACTACCAAGTCACCAAGAGAGTTTTTACTTTTTGAAGTGCTGTTCAATATCTTCATATCATATTAAAGCAATTAAAAGATTTACTCACATTATGGCTTTTTCAAAAGATATTGTATGAGTTATGTAAACTCAGTTTTTACTTATTTTTACATCTCAATTCAAATGTTTTTCTATAGTTGATCAATAATTATAGTACTTTTCTTTAACTATTTTTATTGCTTTTATATTTATTTTTATCACATTGGTGATTTAAGGCTTTGACTCTTTATTTATGAGCAAAACAAGAAACTCATTCTTCTTTATATTTTTTTTAATTAAGACATTTTAACTATTTTTTCTACAGAAAAGTATTTTAAGAGTTGATTTATAAAAAAAATGTATATAATGAATTGGCTAAAAATACAAAATGCTTTCTAATGTAAAAAAAGAAAGCCGTTTTTGCTTATATAAATCTTTCTGTTTTTACAATTAACAAAAATAAAATGATAATAAAACCAAATAAAAAAAAGTTTCTTAAAAAGAAAACTCTCGTTGAAGAAGTTGATTTGGATGAACTTGATATGGATATAGAAAATGAAATCAGAAAAGAATCTGAAAAAAATGAAATATTTGATATCGAAAAAAGAGATGAAGATGATATTTTTTGATTAGGTTCTAAATGAAAATGATTTAAAAAGATTCCTATAAATAGAGAAGAAGATAGAAGAAGAGTTTGAAAGTGAATGAATCGATTTATTGATGTAACAGTTCCTGCTCATTTACTAGAGTGAATGAATGAAGAAGTTCAAGAATTGATGAAAAAATGAAAAGTTGAATGAAAAATCACACAAGATGAGCTAATGTCAGCTGTTCCAAATGCAGAAGAAGATATAGATTTACTTGATGAAATTTTTAAAAGATTTCTTGAATTAAAAGTAGATATTATAGATAATTTAGATAAAGATAATTTATTTGAATTAGATGAATCTTCTGAAAAATGAAAGTGAGCAGTTTCTTTATCTGAAATTAGTGATGATTCTATTAGAATGTATCTTAATGAAATTGGTAGGGTTGAGCTTCTTAGTGCAGATGAAGAAGTTACTTTATGAAGAAAAATTAGAGCTTGAGATCATGAATCTAGAAAAAAATTAGCTGCAGCAAATTTAAGACTTGTTGTTTCAATTGCAAAAAAATATATGTGAAGATGACTCTGACTTCTTGATTTAATTCAAGAATGAAATGTTGGTCTTTTTAGAGCAGTTGATAAATTTGATCCAGATAAATGATTTAAATTTTCTACTTATGCAACTTGGTGGATTAGACAATGAGTAACAAGAGCAATAGCTGATCAAGCAAGAACTATTAGAGTTCCTGTTCATATGATAGAAACTATAAATAAATTTACCCACACTTATAGAAGACTTACTCAAGAATTAACAAGAGAACCTTTAATGGAAGAACTTGCTCAAGAAATGGATATGGATGTAAAAAAAGTTAGGCAAATAATGAGAATTAGTCAAGATATTCTTAGTCTTGATGCTCCAGTTTGAAGTGAAGAAGATACTTCTTTATGAGATTTTGTTGAAGATGAAAGAAATCCTTCTCCAGATGAGCAAACAAACAATACATTATTAAAAGAAAATCTTTATGAAATGTTAGAGTTTTTGACTCCTAGAGAGAGAAAAATTGTAATAATGAGATTTGGTTTAGATGGTTGAGATATTCATACTCTTGAAGAAGTTTGAAAAGAATTTTGAGTAACTAGAGAAAGAATTAGACAAATAGAAGCAAAAACTCTTGAAAAGCTAAAGGAACACCCTAATGCTGATAAAATAAGATTCTTTTAAAAAATCTACTAACTTTTAGTAGATTTTTTAGACTGTTGAAGGCAAAAATAAAGTAATATATTACTTTATTTTTATAAAACTTTCAACTCAAGAAACTTCAAAGAATATATAAACCTCACGAATGCTTGTAACTCAATTTCACAAAATACTTTTATTTCAAGCTATATTTTTGATAATCAAATAATTATAACTAGTTGTTTTATTTATATCAGAATAAATTCAAGACAAGACAATATGTTTACTTAAGTTATCCGAAATATTGTCTATTGCAAAGTATTTCAAGTAGACATTATTCAAAACTTGTCCAGACATAGTTCAATTAAAAGTATAAAACCCAGAATTATTAAATGTTCCAGTAAAACTTTCAGTAGCATCTATAACTCAATTTCTCATAAATTTATTATCTTGAAAAATTTTATAATTCCAATAAGTTCAGGGAACTGTCTGATTCGTAGTTCAAGTTCAATTTCAATTATTGAAGTCAAAAGCAATAGACATATTATAGTTAGAATATGACTTATTAGTCAAATATTGAAACCCTAATTCTCCTTTACTAAAAGTAACTTCGTAATCGGATATAAAATTTTTGTCTACTTGTTTGTCTAGTGTGTCTAGTCATATCTTTATTTCATTTATATTATTATTTAAATAAATTTTAGTAGTAGTATTTGAAAAATAAATTATAGAAGAAGTCATAATAATTGCAATTATAGAAATTGAAACAAGCAATTCTATAAATGTAAATGCTTTTTTAGAACGATTTTTTTTCACTTTGTTTAAAATTGTGTTTATAAAAATTACGGTAAAAGTTATTATAATAAAAACTATAATTTTCCCAATTTTATCAAGAAATAATGCAGTTATTCAAAAAGAAAAAGACATAAAATAAAGTAAAATTAATACTTGTTTTTTACTTATTCCAACTTCTAAAAGTCTATGATGAAGATGAGTAAAATCTCACTTTAAAGGATTCTTTTTATTAGCCAGTCTTCTCATAATAACATAAATTGAATCCACAACATAAATTCCAAAAACAACCAAAACAGTTGCAATTTTTCAACCAGAAATTATAGCAATTGTTGCCAACATAAAACCAAGAAACATAGTTCAAGAATCTCACATAAGAATCTTCTCTTTTACATCAAAATACCAAAACGGGATTAATATTCAAACAAGAATCAAACACATTTTCATAATAAACAAAGCATTTATTATTCATCATTCATAATCATCTTTGAAAAATAAAATTAATCAAAGTAAAAACAAAATTGAAAAAGAAATTATTGATAAACCTGAAGTATTTCACTGAATTCCATCAGTCCAGTTAATAGAATTGAAAATAAAAACATACCAAATAATAGTAAAAATAAGAGAAATTGTATAAACTTTATAATTCATAAATTCAAAAAAGTACTGGTTTAAATCCAATATTCATCAAAAAATATTACTAATATAACCAACTTTTATTGCTGTCATTCAAATGATAGCTCAAATTATTACTTGAACTAAAAGTCTTATTTTGGGGCTGACATTAAGCATATCATCCACAAAACTTATTACTGTTATTACAAATCAAAAAAACCAAATTAAATATAGTTTATAGTTATGTTCTAGAGAAAAATAACTTAAAATAAAAAAAGATAAGAAAAAAACAATTCACATACTATATGGAATCGGAGCTCTTTTTTTGCCATATTTTTTAGGATTATCCAGAACTTTTATTTTATAAAAAAGACTTTTTATTATTAATATCAAAGCCAAAGATACACAAATTGAAGTTATAAATAATTTTAATATATCTAGAAACATAAGTTTAAGATTATAAATACCTTTTTATATTTTTAAAATAAAAAACAAAAACTGTTAATGGGAGCAAAAAGTAACTAACATCAATTCATTTAACATTATTTGCCAAAAAAGAAAAATAAGTTGTAAATCAAGATCCAAGAGCAATAAATCAAATTCAAGTTAATCAAGTAAAATATTTAATTTTATCGTTATTAATAACTAAAGAAGTTGAAAATATTGCAAATCATAATGCTTGAATTGTGGAATGAAAAGAATTTATTATTCATAAACAATATTCAATAATTAATATAATTACATTAATAAATATTAATAATCTATAATCAAAAAACTTATAGATTGAATTAACTTTAATATTTTTAAAATATCCGTTACAAGTTGTTAACAAAAAAGGAAAACTTGTTAGTAAATAAATCCATTTTCAAGAAAATAGTCAAGCATATATTCAGAGAAACAAAAAAATTATTGAACTAAATACTTGAGAAATAGAAGCTTCTTTATATTTTTTTTCAACCATATAAGCCCCCATCATCATAACAAATAAATCTCATAAAAAATGAAGCAAAAATACAAAAAATATTTCAAAAACATTTCAAGACTCCGTTTTGTAAATTATAACTAAACAAACAAAAAATATTAGAAAAATCCACCAATTTGACTTACAAAAATTTTTAAACTCTTTCCAAAAAATATTCATACTCTTTTTATTAAATTATTTCTTTCAACATATTATTTACAAATTCTAAGTTAGCATCTCAAGTCAAAACAACATCATAAATACTTTTATAGTTTTTCAACATTTCTTCATCATTTTGATTTAAAAAACCTATTTTCAAAAGATTCTCAAATTCAAATCAATCTATCATATTAGGATCTCAAAGAGAATCTCACATTAGAATAACATTTGTTCTAGCATGAACTTTTTCTAGAATTTCTGGATAATCTTTTATAACTGCTTCACTTTTGTTAAAAGAGTGTATCACTTTATTTTTATATCAGATTGCATTTCAACTCTCGTCCCACTCAAATTCATTAGAAATAATAAAAATATTGTCAGTATATAAATTATTAAATTCAAAAAACATTTTTATAGAATCTCAACCTAATCAATTTGCAGAAATGATAACAAGAGGAATACCATTTTTATACAAAATCCATAAAAATTCTTCCATTCATTCTCTAAATTGTAAATATCCCGAATTCACAGCTTTTTCTATATGTTCTTTTTTAATTTTACTGTTCACAAGTAATTCTCAATGTTTTCTCCACCAAGAAGACATCTCTTCTATTTTTTCTGTTAATGGGAGATCTAGATCTCTTTCAATTTTTGAATAATGATTATAAAGCAACTGAGCTTTTCTAGCATATTCTTCTCATAAAATAGAGCTATCTTTTCTTAATATAGAAATTAAACTCGGAAAGTCTTCTCACTTTATAAAAGCTTTTGTTAAAGTTTTATCAAAATCAACTACAAAATGAGTTTTATCACTTCAAGAATTTTTTAAATTTTCTATAGTTTTTTCATAAAAAGCTTTATTTGAAATTATTTCTGTTTGCATATTTCACTTTAATTATTAAATAAATTTTTACTGCGATGTAGTTTATTTAATTTTTAAAATTTACAAAGACTTTTTGTAAAAAAATTTCTATCGTCCCGTTTCAAATCCGACCAGTTTTGTTAGATTCAAAATTTGGAATTAAAAACTTATAAAGCTATAATCAATAATTATAAAAAATAAGTTTTAAATATAATAATTTGATATACTTTTACTTGAAACACAAACATAATTAACTTACATATTTACTTGTTAATAAGGAAAATGTAAAATTCTTGAAAAATATTTTCTAAATATTTTTTTATAAAAAAATTCATATTTTCTATATTATTTATATTTTGTTTTATTAAAAACAATATTAAAAGATTTTTGTTTAAAAACAAGGAAAAATCCAATTTTTTTTTGCTTTTTTAGATATATTAGTATAATATCAAGTAAGTATTTTATTTTTATAATTTTTAATATTTTGAAATTTTTTGAAAACAATGTTTGAACAAATCCAGAGGAGAAAAGTTTCAAACAAGAAGTTATAGACTTCTTTAAAGATTTAGTAATTATTATAGCAATAGTTAAATTTGTAACTATGTTTTTAGTGTCAGTTTTTATTATAAATGGGCAATCTATGTATGCTTCATACTACGATAAAGAATTTATTTTAGTTGATAGATTTTCAGCTTTAAATATTCCAAATATAAAAAATTGAGATATAAAAAGATGAGATGTTGTAGTTTTTAAACCAAATGTAGATAAAAGTAAAGAATTTTTCATTAAAAGAATTATTTGAACTCCTTGAGATACTGTAAAAATTCAAGATGGTTTTGTATATTTACAAAAAGCTTGAACATCTAATTTCGTAAAATTAGATGAAAAATATTTAGATGAAAAGAATTATTGAAAAACTTCACACCCTTGAGTATATAAAATACCAGAATGAAAATATTTTCTAATGTGAGACAATAGAAATCATTCAAGTGATTCAAGAACTTGTTTTTCATATAGTTGCAGTGCTAGTTCAAGAGATAATTTCATTGAAAGAAAATATATTATTGGAAAAGTTTTAATTGATTTTGGATATTTTAATTTTTCTAATTTTTCCTTTACTCATCCAGAAATAATTGAAAATTGAAAATCTATTTCAACAAAACCTAAATTTTTTTCTTCCCCAAGTAGTTTTAATTATTGATTATAAAATTTGTGAATTGATTTTTTTTGATAGATAAGCATATAAATATTTCAAGTTTTGATGTAATTAGAAAACTAAGAAAAACTTTAAATTGTAAAAAAATGTGACATTCTTGAACACTTGACCCTCTAGCTTCTGGAGGGCTTTTAGTTGCAGTTTGAGATTATACTAAATTAATTCCATTTTTAGAAAAAGAAACTAAAGAATATGAGTTTGTGGTAAATCTTGACTGAGAGACCGATTCTTTTGATTTGTGAACTGAAATAAATTTTATCTCAAAAGAAAGGCAGGATTTTTACAAAAAAACTTTGATGAAAGAAAATATAGAAAAAATCTTGAAAGAAAACTTTTTATGAAAAATAAAACAAATTCCACCAAAATACTCAGCTCTAAAAATAAATTGAGAAAGAGCTTATAATTTAGTAAGAGCATGAGAAGAAGTTGAAATGAAATCTAGAGAAGTTGAAATCTTTGATATAAATATTTTAAGTTTTTACTACCCGAAATTAAGGTTAAAAGCAAAAGTAAGTGCTTGAACTTACATTAGAAGTATTGCTTATGATTTAGGAAGAATAATTTGAAGTTCTTGATATGTTAGCTTTTTAAGAAGGACTAAGATTTGAAGTTTAGATATTTCATTAGCACAAGAATTGGAAAATATTACAAAAGATAATTATTTGAATATAAAAGATATTTTTAATGAAAAAAATTTTTTGACTTTAGATAAAAATATATTGAAAAGAATTGATAATTGACTACAAACAAAAATAGTTTTACCTTTAGAAAAAGATAAAAACTATTTTGTAGAAAAAGAGTGAATTATAAGTAATGTTATTTTTTATGATTGACAAAGTTTGACTCCGATAAGGAAAATTTAGGATTTTACTATTTTCACAACTTTTACTTTAGAAAATTTTTTTGTAAACATATTTAACATATAATTCAAAAAAACTTCTTCATTTGCAAAATTCTTAGTTTCACTTCTCAATTTTATCATATCAATAACTCTAAATTTAACATCTTTATCTAAATCTAGAAAACTTTTCAAAGTTTCTAGATTTTTTTCTTTTGAAGATGAAGAAAAAAAGTCAATTTGATAATTAATACCAACTCTTTTTATAGATTCAACATTATATTTTGAAGATAATATTTTTAATCTAAGAAGAGAGAAAAAGTTAGTTTCTTCTTTATCTAAAGAATTATTTATATCTTTAAAGTTTTTCTCTATTTCGTCTAACTCTTCTATAGTTTGTATTGTTTCAACTTCTCTATAAAAATTTATTTTATCTAGTTCTCATTCAAAAAGCTCATCTTTTAATCAAGCATTTATATTTAAATCTATTCTAGTTTTTATAGTAGTAAAATTTTCTTCTCACTTTTCTAGATTAGAAGATTTTTTCAGTTCTGATATTTTTTCTTCTACCATTTTTAAATATAAATTTATTCAAATTTCTGTAGCATGTCCACTCTGTCTAATTCCTAATAAATCTCATCATCATCTTATTTCTAAGTCTTTCATAGCTAGTTCAAATCAAGCTCAAAGATAAGAATAATTTACTATTGTCTTTAATCTTTTTGATGTTTCGTCACTTAAATTTTCTTTGTTATAAAGCAAATAACAATGTCATTTTTTATCACTTCTACCAACTCTTCATCTAAGTTGATGAATTTGACTAATTCAAAAACTTCAAGCTTCGTTTATAAAAATAGTATTAACATTAGGAAAATCTATTCAATTTTCTATAACTGTAGTGGTTAATAGAATATCATATTTACGGTTTTTAAAGTCTATTATTCTTTTTTCTAAATCAGTTCATTCTAGTTTTCAATGAGTTGTTACTATACTTTTATCAGGAAACAGACTAGAAAGAATTTTTTCATAGTGGACAAGTGTTTGGACACGATTATGAACAAAATACACTTGTCCTCATCTTTGAAATTCCTTATTACATCAATCAAAAATAGTTTGTTCTGAAAACCTTGAAATAGTTGTGTCTATAGGTTGTCTACCATTAGGAGCATTTCTAAGCATAGAAACACCTCTTAAATTAGACAATGCCATATTAAGACTTCTAGGAATTGGTGTTGCTGACATAGACAAAATGTCTACACTAGATTTTAATTTTTTAATTTTTTCTTTGTCTTCAACTCAAAATTTATGCTCTTCATCAACTATCAATAATCACAAATCTTTATAATAAATTTTGTCACTCAGTAATTTATGAGTTCAAATAACTAAATCTGTATATCAATCTTTTAATGATTTAATAACTTTTGTTACTTTGGCAGAACTTTCCAATCTAGTTAAAACTTCTATTTTTAGTCAAAAGCTTCTAAATCTTTCTTTAGCTTTTTCAAAATGTTCATAAGCCAAAATTACTAAAGGAGTAATAAAAATAGATTGCTTTTTATTTAAAAAAGCTCTATAAATTGCATTAAAAGCAACTTCTGTTTTTCAAAAACCAACATCTCAAACAAGTAATCTATCCATTGGCTCTGATTTTTCCATATCACAAAGAATTTCTTTTATAGAATTATCTTGATCAATTGTATAAATATATGGAAAAGAATTTCTAAATTTAGCCTCTTCAGTTTCAAATTCTTTGAAACAAAAACTTGTTCATAACTTTCTTTTTGAATAAATTTCTAATAATTCCATAGCAATTCATTCAACATCTTCTCTAACTTTTGCTAATTTCTTCTCCCATTCTTTTGTATTCAATCAAGTTAACTTAGGATTTTCTACTCAAATATATTTATTAACTCTTCAAACTTCCTCTATAGGAACAAATAATTTGTCTTCTAAAGCATATTCTATTTCAATATATTCTTTTTTTATTTTACCTAATTCTTTAAAAGTTACTCATTTAAAAATTCAAACTCAATGATCTATATGAACAACATAATCTCAAATATTAATTTTTAAAAGCAAGTCAAAATCAGCATTAAAAGACTTTCTAATTCTTTTACGAATAAATATTTTACTTATAATATCATCTCAGATAACAAGAAAGTCTTTTTTCATAAAAAAACTTTTTACTAAATTGTTACTTGTTTCATAAACTTTGACATTTGGAATATCATTATAATCAAGAAACTTTTTTATAGTTGTTTCGTTTTTAGTGAAAATTTGTTTTTTTTGTATTGAATCATCCAATAATAAAGCCTTAAAAGCGTCTAAATCGTCTATCTTTGGAAAGTCTATTTCAAGATCTTTTATAAAAAGTTTTTTGTTTCAAACAAAATCAAAACTAGAAAAATATTCTAAAAATTCTGTAATATCTTCATAATTAAAAGAAAAATCTATAGAATCTAAAATAGTAAAAATATTTTCTTTTTTAAGTAAATTTATTAAAGACTTTTGATTAATATGTTTATTTTCTGAAGAAAAAATTAGAGAATTTCATCAAATAAAAAGTTTTTCTAAAGACGAAGTTTCTGTAATTATATTATTCCTCAAATAATTACATTCCAAAGAATCTATATTATCTCACCAAAAACTAATTTTGTATTGTTTTGTTCAAGAAAAATCAGTTATAGTAATTGTATCTCAATATTTTTTATAGCTTCAATTTATAGAAAATTCACTAAAAACATATCAAATATTATTTAGTTTTTTTATAAAATCTTCTAAATTAAGACTAGAAGAAACTTCCAAACTTATACTTTTGTAAATTAATTGATTTCCACTTTCTTCAAAATTAAGTAAATTCTCTTTTAAAGTAAGAAAAAGCCCAGATTTATTCAAAACTAAGTCACATAAATCTGAATTTGTTAAAAGTTCTCTCCCTTCAATTCAAAGAAAATGAAATATTTTTTGATATTCTTCTAGAGTTTTTCTTGAGTCTAAAACAAGTAAAATCTGAGAAAACTTAGAAAAATTTTCTTTTATTAATATGGCTTTAGAAAAATTATTTCAAGAATTTATATAACTTACTTTTGCTTCAAACTTTGTATTTAGACTAATTTTCATCTTATGTTTTTTAAAAATATTTTTTATGATTGTTGAAACAAAAAGCAATTTGTCAAATTTTTTCGACAAAATTGTTTTTTATTTGTAGAAAAAATAGTTAAAATGTCGTAAAAATAAAAAATAGAAAATCTTTTCAACTCTTATAAATGGATATTTTTTGAAAGATGCTAATCTCATTTTAATGTAAATGTTATGAATATAGAAATGCTTCTTGATGCTTATAATAATCCAGAAAAATATCCTCAGCTAAAAACAGAGTTTCTAGATATGTGGTAATTTTTAACAAGCTTTCAAAGGCTCACTAAAAACAAGTGATTAAAAGAACTTTTCATGAAAAGATGTAAAAAACTAATTTTATCAAAAATTTTGACTTTGAAGATAATATTCCTAATATACCAAACACAAAAAAGGAAAAAAATATTTATTTTATAAAAATCACAAAATGAGTTTATTAAAAGAAGAAAATATTAAAAAATTAAAAGAAAGTTGAATTAAATTTCCAAATGTAAATGAGACTTGCATTTGATGTTCAGCTTGTGTTGCAATTTCTGATGAGGTTTTTGAACTAAATGATGATTGAAAAAGTGTTGTAAAATATTGTGAATCTTACGATAATAAATTCGTTGATGATGCAATTTCTGCTTGTCCAGTTGATGCAATTAGTTGGACAATTGTAAGCTAAAAAAAGAAGAAATTAAAAAGTAAAAAACAGTGTTAGATTAAAAAATCTAACACTGTTTTTTTAAACTCATTTCATTTTGCTTCAAAATTTTTCCATAAATTGTAGCTTGGACTTGCTGTTGATAGTAAACATACTTCTCACTTTCTTGTATGCTTAAAAGCAAAATCAACTCAAACTTTCATTGATGAAGTTTCACAAATATTATATTCTTTAGAATCTATAATTGATAAAATTTTACTTCATGTTTCTGGAAATAAAACAAGATTTTTTATTTTGTATTTTTCTAAAGTTTTTACGAGATTATCAAAATTATATCATCTATCAAGTCATCATAAAAATATAGTTCCAATATTTTCTCAGAAAGTATTTATAGCTTCTATTGTTGATTCTGGTGTTGTAGAAATAGCATCATCAACAAAGATTATTCAATTTTTTGTTAAAAATTTTTCTAATCTATGCTCTAAAGGATTAAAATCTTTTATAGTTTTAAAAAATATTTTTTCAGGAACTTTTAAAAAATCTGAAATTCCTAAAACTCAAGATAAGTTCAAAAGGTTGTGCTCTCAAAGTAAATTAGTTTCAATTTTTTGTTCTAGTTTTTTTCAATTTATATAAAAATTTTCTCATAAAAAACCATAATTATTTTTCAAATTTTTTCAGAAAGTATAAATATTTTTTTCTTTAAAATTATTTAAAATAGAGTCAAAATTGTCTAAAACTTTTTCTCAGATAAAAATATTTTCTGAATTTTTTAAAATATTTAATTTAGCATTTTGATAATTTTCAAGTGATTTATGCCAATCAAGATGATCCGGAAAAATATTTCCCAGAACTCAAATAAAAAGTTTTGGTTGGAAATTTTCTAACATATAAGAAGAAAGTTCATATACTATGAAATCTAATTTTTCTTTTTGCTTGAAAATATTTACTTCATCTAAAACAGGTTTTCAAATATTTCAAACAAGTTTTACCTTATATCAAGCATTTTGTAATAACTCAAAAATTAAGGAAGAAGTAGTAGATTTTCCCTTTGTTTGGGTTATTCAAATAATTTTTCACTCATAATTATCAAAAAATATTTGAGAATGACTTGTTAGTTTATCTAAAAAAGGTTCAATTTTTGGATTATATGGAGAAATTCAGTTTGATTTTATAATCAAATCAAAGTTTCATAAGTTGTCTAAATATTTTTCTCAAGATATTACTTTTACTTCACTTTTTATTAGTGAGTTATCTAAAATAGTTATATTTTGACTACTAATTCAAGCTTCGAGTAAAAAGTTCAAAGTAGATTTTCCTTCTAAACCAAAACCAAGAATTGCAATTTTTTTATTTAATAATTCTTTTATTTTCATAATATTTTTTAAAAAAACATCGGATTAATATGAGAGTAATCAAGTTTTGAATATTGTTTTAATGCTGATTGTTGAATTATCTCTCAAGTTTCTAAAATATAAGCAGTTAAATAACTTCAATAACAGCATCAAGAATCAATTCAAATAGTATTTTGTCTAACTTTTAATCATTGCATTGCCCAGTGTCCATAAATTACTTTTTTTTCTCAAGAATAATATTCATACCAAGGTTTTGAATTAATAATTCTTAAATTAGTTATTTCTTCTTTTTTGTGTTCTTCTAGTTTTTTTCAAGGCATTAATCATCAATGAATTAATATAAAATTTTCTTTTTCTATATATAATGGTAAATTTTTGAAAAAATCAAAAATTTCAGGATTCTTTTCTAGTTTTTTTGCTAATTTTTGAAAAGATTTATTATCTCAAAATTTATTTTCTTTTAGTTCTTTAAAAAATTTCAAATCATGATTTCAAAGTATTGATTTGTATTTATCTTGATTTTTATAAAGAAATTTTAAAACTTTAAAGGATTTAGGTCATTTATTAACTAAATCTCAAGTAAAATATATTTCATCTTTCTCTTTTATTTCTAGCTTTGCTAAAAGCAATTCTAATTCATTGTAACATCAATGTATATCTCAAATAAAAATAGTTCTTTTCATTTTTTTGTTTTTAATTATAAATCTATTTCGAATCTTTTTTCCTCTCAATTCATAATACACTCTATAGTTTTTAAAATTTCATCAAGAGAAGTTTGTTTAAAAAAGCTAAAATCTAGACTTTCGTTTTTATTAAAATTAGTTTTTACAATAGAAGGATTTAATAAATGAATTTGAAATTTAGAATATTCGTTTTTTAGTTGCATTGCAAAGCCTCTAAGTCAAAACTTACTAGCAGCATAACTAGCTCAAAGTTTCAAAGATTTTTTTCCTGCAATACTTCAAATAAAAATAATTCCTTTATTTATAAGGTTTTTTTCTAGAAATAAATTACTTAATAAAATTGGTGAAATTAAATTTGTTTCTAAAATTTCTTTGTGAGTATTTAAATGTATTTCATGAAATTTTCCAAAAGTTCAAACTCAAGCATTTAATATGACAAAATCTATTTTTCATATATTTTTTACAATTTTTTCTAGAAAATCTTTCTTTTTTAAATCTCATTTGAAAAAACTTATTCCTTTTATTTGATTTTCATTTCTTCAAACTCAAAAGATTTCATTTTTGTTTTTTAAATTCATAGCTAAAAATTCTCAAATTCAGCTTGTAGTTCAAGTTATTAGTATTTTCATATTTTTAAAAAGACAAACTCTAATATTTTTCAAATTATTTTATAACTTTTTTAAAAAAGAGCAACAGTTTTTGCATTTATTTAGAAAATATGCTAAACTTTTTAAAAAATAATATAAAATTAAAGAAATATATGAAAATATCAAAAATGTTTAATAGTAAAATTACTGAATCAAAACTTTCAAATAAAACAAAAGTTGAAGATCTTTTTGAGGTTTCTGATAGAGAAAATAAGTCAAAATGAAATTATGATTCTGATTTAAACATTGCTTGAATGTGAGATAAAAGTGATTCAAATTCAATTATTTCCACAGTTAATGATATTTTAGTTAATGCTTTGAAATTCAAGGCTTCCGATATTCATATAGAACCTAGAGAAAAAAATTTAAAAATAAGATTTAGGGTTGATTGATATTTTGTTAATTATAAAACTTTTGAATTAAAGTTAATGGATTCTTTGGTTGCTAGAATTAAAATAATGTCTTACCTTAGAATAGATGAACATAGACAGCCTCAAGATTGAAAAATTAATTATAAACTTTTTTGAGGAAAAACTATTGATATGAGAGTTTCTGTTATTCCAACAATTTATTGAGAAAAATGTGTTATAAGACTTTTAAAAAAAGATGACAAACCACCAGAATTGAAAGACCTCTGAATGATGCCATATAATATGGTAAAAGTAAAAAAACACTTGAAAGATACTTTTTGAATAATTCTTGCAGTTTGACCTACAGGTTCTTGAAAATCAACTAGTTTATTTTCTATTTTGAGTCAATATAATGCTGAAGAAAGAAATATTTCAACTCTTGAAGATCCCGTAGAATACAGAATTCCTTGAGTTAATCATATTCAAATAAATCCAAGTATAGATTTCACATTTGCTAAATGACTTAGAAGTTTACTTAGGCAAGATCCTGATATTATAATGGTTTGAGAAATAAGGGATGAAGAAACAGCAAAACTTGCAGTTGAAGCATCAATTACAGGGCATATAGTTTTTTCAACAATACATACAAATTCAGCAGTTCATACTATTCAAAGACTTATAAATCTTTGAGTAGATCCTCTTTTAATTTCATCTTCTCTTAGAATGATAATTTCTCAAAGACTTGCCAGAAAACTTTGTCCATATTGCAAAATCCCATATAAAGCAGAAGGTAAAATAAAAGAAGATATAATTTGAGAAATATGAAAATACATTAAAAATAAAGAGGAAATTACTTTGTATAAATCTTGTGAAGCTTGATGTGAGAAATGTAATAATATTTGATATAAATGAAGAGTTTGATTATATGAAGTTCTTGAAATGACAGAAAAACTAGAAGCATTGATATTGAAAAATGCAAGTAGAACTCAGCTTGAAATTCAAGCAATTTGAGATTGAATGGTTACAATTAAAGAAGATGCTTTATTAAAAGTTGTTTTATGAGATACTTCCCTTGAAGAAGTACTAAGTGTGCTATGATGATAAAAAAATAAAAAAAAGTTTACAAAAAAATTTGATGAATATAATAAAGTATGTTAAACTTATAAAGTAATCAAATAAAAAGGTTATGGATACATTTTTAGAGAAACTTTTTGATAAATATGAAATCGTAGAAAAAGACAGATATGAAATATTAAGCATTTATTCTTTACTTCCAGATTTCAAAAAACAAAGAATTTTAGATAATTTTGACTCTCTTGCAATTAAGCTAAAAACTATTAAAGAAGAGAAAATAAAAGAAGAGGAAATTATACTTGATAATATAATTCCTGATATAGAAAAAATTATAGAAGAAAACAAAACTTCATAATTTACAAAACTTTATAAAAACAAAAACAAAATATGAGACAAGCTAGAAAAAGTAAAGTTCTTCAAGAACACTTTAATTGAGAAAGAAATATTTCTCATCTTAGACATTTAGACTGAATTCTAGGTTTTATAGATCAAGTTCATTTAGAAAAATTTATAACCATTAGAAATAATATTGAATTAGCTTTGTTAAATAATCCTAAAAGCAGTAATGAAGTTGTGTCTTATTTATCAGAAATATGAGATAAATTAAAAAATATTTCTAATAACTATAATTTGAAAATTAGGGAAGAAACTGTTTTAGCAGCTTGATAAAAAATAGAATACCTCACCCTCTCCTCAAAGGAAAAGGATAACTAAAAAATATGTATAAATTTAGTTTTTATATAAAAGAAAAAGTATGAAATAATGCTTTTTCTTTTGAAAAAAGAAAAAATAAAAAACTTTTTGTTCCAAGTTTAATTAAAGCAAAAAGTTTTTTTGATGTAGAAATTTGAGAAGAAATAGCTTTTGAAGATTTTGATTTTGATGATAAATTACAATCTTGCATTTGATTAAAAAACTTTTATGAGTTTGATTTTTTCCCCTCCTTGCTAAGGAGGGGGCTAGGGGGTGGTAAAAAACTTTATCTTTTTGATAATCATAATCATGCTTATTTTTTTTGGTATTTGGCAAGAGAAAATTGATTAATTAAAAATAACTCTAAATTATATCATATTGACGAACATGCTGATACTCGTGATCCTTGAAAGTTTTTAAATTCTAGAGATACAAAAGATTTACAAAAAGTTTTTGATTTCACAAATTTCTTTTTAAATGTTTGAAATTATATAATCCCAGCTCAAAAAGAATGACTTATTTGAGAGATTATTCAAATAAGAAGTGAAAGTGATTTAAAAAGTTATTTAGAAAGTGTAGATATGTTTTTGCCAAACATATCTACAGAGAAAGAATCTTCATCAATTATACTAAATCTTGATTTAGATTTTTTTCAACCAGATTTGGATTTCATAGATTACGAATTGAAAAAAAAGGTTGTTCTTAATATAGCCAAAAAAGCTGATTTAATAACAGTTTGCACTTCTCCTTTTTTCATTAAACAAGAACTTGCTCTAAAAGTTTTTAAAGATTTGTTTTTTGAAAGCTAATTTATTAGATTATTTAATTAAATATATTTTACTAACTATATGCTAATGAAGAAAACTATTTCCAAATTTATTAAATTCTTATTTTTTGGTTCTTTAACTTATTGAATAAACATTTGATTAACATATTTTCTTACAAAAGAATTATGAATAAAAAAAGAATTTTCTTACTTTATTTCTATTTTTTTTATTTCTATTATTAATTTTGTATCATCATTAAAACTAACTTTCAAAACAAATTATTCACATAAAACTTTAGTTAAATACATAATATTTTTAACTATTTTTTCTTTATTTAATTATTTATTTACAATATTTTTTACAAATATATTCTGACAAACTTATTTATATATTATAATTTTTATAATAACTACTTTTTTCTTTTTACTGAAATATATAATTTATGATAAATATGTTTTTAAGTCCAAGTTTTGAATCTAACAAAACTGGTCGGATTTGAAACGGGACGATAGAGTTAAAAAAATATCACTATTTTTTAAAAAATAGATAGTGATATTTTTTTATGTTTTTATTATTTCTGTATTTATAAGGAAATAATTGGTATTTTATCTATATAAAGCAACAATTATCAATAATATCAAGTCTCCTAAACTTCAGTAATCATTGGTATAATCATTGGTTCTCTATCTAATTTATGAAGAAGAAATTTTTCTAAATCTGTTCTAATAATCTTCAATAAATCTTTTTCTTCTATATCTGGAATATCTTTTACAGTAATTTCATATAAATCTTTAGACTTTTTAATGATCATTCTATGAATATCACGAACTTCATCAAGATAAACAAGTCATCTAGTTTCAAGTCTTATATGACCCAAAATAGCTTTTGTTTTTTTATCTACTTTATAATTCAAAACAAGAACTCAAGATTTCATCATTTTTTCCCTTGCTGTTATTACATGAGAAGTAGCTGTTCACATTCAATTTCAATCTATAATTATTTCTTGAAGAGGAACTTTTATTCTAGATCTAAAAACACTTCAAACAGGAGCAAAATCAACTATATTTCAATTATCTAAAAGTAAAATATTTTCTTCTTCCATTCACATTGACATTGCTGTTTTTTTGTGTAAATGCCTATAATACAAATCACCATAAACTGGCATAAAGTATTTAGGTTTTACTAATTTTAACATCATTTTTTGTTCTTCTTGAAATGCATGTCAACCTGTATGGACTTCTCAATCATCTTTTGTTACAACATTTGCTCAAAGTTTGATTAATTTATTAATTATAGAAATTACAGATTTCTCATTTCCAGGAACAACTGAAGAAGAAAATACTATTGTATCTCATTTAATTATTTCTATAGAATTATGCTTTCATTCAGCCATTCTTGTAAGTGCTGAAAACTCTTCTCATTGACTTCAAGTTGTAATAATAACTTGATTATGAGGAGCAACTCATTCTGTATTTTTTGGAGTCATTTTTTTAACAACTCCTCTTTTTACATTCAAATATCAAAGCTCTTTAGCAATAGAAACATTCTCAATCATACTTCTTCAAGACAAAAATATTGTTTTTCCATATAAATCACAAATATCTATTAATTGCTGAACTCTTGAGATCCAAGATGAAAAAGTTGCTATAATAAGTCTTCATTTATTATGAGCTTTAACTATTTGTTCAAGTCAAATTCCTATTTCTTTTTCACTTATAGAATGTCATTTTCTATTTGAACCTGTTGAATCTGATAATAATAATGTTACTCATTTATCTCAAAAAGCTCAAATTCTAGACAAGTCCGCAGGTTTATCAATTGCAGGAGAAAAATCTATTTTGAAATCTCAAGTATGTAAAATTTTAACTCAACTTGGGGATTCTATAAAGAGTCAAGCACTATCTGGGACACTATGATTTACATGAAAAAATTCTACTTTTAATTGTCAAATATGGATTTTTTCATGAGAAAAAGAATCAACTTCAACAAAAACACATTTATCTAATAGTCAAGCTTCTTCAAATCATTTTTTAATAATTCAAATAGTTAATTTTGTTCAGTATAAAGTAGGAAAACCTAATGCTGGAACTATATGTTTCAAAGCTCAAATATGGTCTAAGTGAGCATGAGTAACCACAAAACCTTTTATGTTTTTTTTATATCAAACAAGAAAAGAAACATCTGGAATTGAATAATTTGCTCAAAGCATATCTTGATCAGCAAACATAACTCCACAATCTATCAAAATTATATCATTTTCATACTGAACCATTCACATATTTTTTGCTCATGTTTCATTATTTCATCAGATAGGAATATATCTAGTGTAACCTTGTCTTAAAGAAGGAAGATAAAATTTAGTTTCAGGAAATTTTGAAATGAATTTCTCTCTTGTAAATCTAGATTTATATTTTTTCTCTTCATCATCTTGGTTAAAATCTTTTTTAGAAATAGTAATTGAACTATTTTTGTTAATAGAATCATTTTCATACATATCTGATGAAATGCTTTTTGGTATATTTTCTGAAAATTCTTCATAACTTTCTCAGAATTTTATTTCTTCATCTAGTTTATCTAAAAAATCTTGCATTTTTTATTTTGTTAAAAATTAAATTATAAAATATGAATAAATCATTAAAAAAGCTTTTTGCTAAAAGCAAAAAAAATATCAAGTTAAAAAGTTTTACTTAATAACTTATTAAATCTTATAATGTGTGATTTTTAATCGAAGAACTTACAAAATGAAAAATATAGTTTTCCTCAATTTAATATGAATTTTTGATTCAAAAACATGAATTTTAAAAAAAATCCTAATAACTATACACTTTTTTTGATATATTGCAAAAGTTTTTCATAAGAAAAATCTATTTTGGTTATATCCCGATAATAATCGAGAATTTCTTTATTTGGTTCATTAAAATCAATTTGTTCAAATTCTCACTTTCTAAAAACATAATGTTTGAAAAAAACATATTTTTTCATCAAAATATTACTTTTTTTAGCTTTTTCTGCGAAATCTTTGTTATGCAAAACATAGTATGTAAAACTTTCAGCAAAGTCTTCATATTTATTTGTCATAGAATATCAAGAAACAAAATCATTAGGCTTTGCACTTTGTTTCATAACTTTTGTACTATTCCAAGATATTTCATAAAATTTATTACTTGTATCATTCATAAAAGAATCTTCAAGTAAAAAATAAAGGTCAAAATAATGTCATAATTCATGAATAAACACAGCAATAAATTCATCTCTTTCTAATGTTTGAGGTGAAAACATTTTTATGCTCATATCTTTCATCCTTCATCTAACATCGTTTCTATCTTTGTATAATTCTATTTTTATATGAGAAATAGCAAAAGAAATAATAGAATCTCTCAAAATACTATTGATATCTCTAGTTTCGGATAAAAAATTTTTATAAAAATAAACTGGAATATATTTTATTTTTATTTTATCTTCTTCCAAATTTTCTATATTTTCTTCACTTTTTTTATTTTCTTGTTCTATTTTATCAAATAGTTTTTCTTCTTTTTTCTGAATTTCTCCTTCTTTAGTTTTTTCTATTATTTCTGTTAAATTTAAATATTTTTCTTTCTTTGAAATATTACTTTCATCATAACTACTAAATAAACTTTCATCTATTTCAACTTCTTTTTTGGAGCCTAAAAAAACTTCAGAAACAAAGAAAATAGACGAAAATAAAATAGTTAATATTATAAAAGTTAATATATTTTTCATTTTTTTATTATAAAGAATACATAATATTTACAACAAGTGTAATCAAGAAACCTGCAGAAATAATTCATAAAAATCAAATAAGTCACCATTTAATCATATCTTTTGCTTTTTTTATTTTTTCATCAGCTCAAAAACTAAGTTGTAAATGAATTGCTCAATAAACGATGGCAAAAACAGCTCAAATGGCTAGAAATCAAGCTATTTTTTTATTCCAATCCAAAATAGAAGTTTTAAATCATCCAGAAACATTTGCATCTGTTTTATCAACTAAGTCAGTTCAAGATAAACAAGAATCCAAAGCTCAAACAATACTTCATGATCAGTTATAACTACAATTTGCAGCAAATCCGAAAGAAAAAGAAAAAATAAAAACTAAAAATGTAATTATAAGTTTTTTCATATTAAAAATATTTTTTTAAAGAGTAATTCAAGCAATAAGTTTTACTATTGCTAAAGCTAAAGATGTTATAAAAATTCATATAACAATATACAAAAATGAGTTCATAGCTTTTTTAAATTCTTCTGGATTTCATCTAGCTGTCAATAATTTAAATCAAACATACAAAAACATTCAAATAGAAACAATAACCAAAAGACCAAAAATAGAATCTTTTACAAATACAAAAAGTTTATCAAGTAATGATAAATCTTCCGAAACATTAGTTCAGTTATAAATACTTGGAGCATTAGGAATAATATCGTCTTTTATACTCGCAAAAGCTTCAGGAAACATCAAACTGATAAGTGCAACAAGTAAAAAAATATTTTTTTTCATATTATATATTTAAATTTATATTATTTATAATATTTATTATAAACCAAGCTGAAACAGAAACAAGAACTCAAACTCAAGACCAAATCATCCAATTTTTTGCTTTTTTTGCTTTTTCCTCAACTCAATTTGAAATTACATAAAATATTCAAGACATCATAAATGCAATAACTGCCAAAACAGATGTATATTTTATCATTTCAGAAACAAGAATTGAAGCTGATTTTACAACAATATCATTTCATCATCCAGAATCACATCAAGGTAATCAAGAACATTTTACTTCTGGTCAAGCAGAATTTGCAATAAAAATGCTAAAATTAGCAATTATTAAGTAAAAACATATTCTTATAAATTTTTTCATAATTTAATATAAAAGATAAGCTACAAATTTCACTAAAAATCAAGCACTAAGAGCCACAACTAAAGCAGTTAATCAAGACATAAATATTGTTTTTCATCTAGACAATAATTCATCAGCTCAACGATAAAAAATCATATATCATCCTCAAATTGTCATAGCAAGTAAAGCCAATACTCAAAGTGCTATCATAAGATTTTCTATAATTTTTGCAAATAAGTTATCACTTGTTTCAGAAATATCAGATCATTTTTCTATATTCGTATTTCATCAAGGACTCAAAATATTTGTATCAATCATAAAACTAGTTTTATTTATACATCATTCTGCTATAATTCAAGTTTTATTCGCATCAGAACAATCTTGTTCAGCAGCTTCTGCTTTATCAAAAGAAAATATTGAGATAGATAATATTGCTGTAACAATTATAATTTTTTTTATCATATACAGTTTTTTAATAACTAAGATAAACCAATCATAATATATTTTTCTATTTTTTACAAAAATTTTTAAGTTTTTTTAAACAAAAATTAGTCCAAAACTAGAATAAATTAGTCAAAAGGTTGAAAAAATAATTATTAATAGTAGTTTTACTATAGCTTTTATCAAAAAATAAACTTACTCAAAAATGTTTTAATTTATCAATTTTTAAAAACATAATATCTCACATACAAAATAATTCTTAAAAAAGATGTCTAAAAACATCTTTTTAAAATTTAACTAAACATAGATTTTATTAATTTTTCATCTTTTCTCCAATTTTTTCTAACTTTTACCCTTAAAGCTAGAAAAATTTTTTTTGCGAAAATTTCTTCTAATTCAATTCTTGCTTCTTTTCAGATTTTTGTAATTAAGTCTCAGCCTTTTCAAATCAAAATATATTTCTGACTATCTGTTTCAGCTGTTAAATAGGCTGAAATTTTCATTATTTTTTCTTCATCATCAACAGATTCTACACTAATAAAAATACTGTGAGGAATTTCTTCTTTTGTATTTAAAAAAACTTTTTCACGGATAATTTCACTAATTCTAAAATAAATATCTTGTTTTGTATAAAAATCTTCTGGAAACATACAAGGTCAAACTGGTAAAATACTTTTTACTCATCTTATAAGTTCTCCAAATCATAAATTTTTGTTTGAAGAAATTTTAAAAGTTTTATCTGTTTCTTCAAAATTTATTTTACTTTCTAAATCCATTTTTGTATAAACCTTAAAAATTGGCTTATCAACTTCACTCAAAAGTCATTCAATATATTTTTCTTCTTCTCAAGTTTCTCTTGAAGAATCTATAAAGTGCAAAATTAAATCACTATCAGTAAAAGATGAGACAGCTTCTTTATTAATTTCTATATTAAAAAGTTTGTTTTCATAATGAATTCAAGGATTATCAAAAAATATAATTTGAGAATCTTCATCGTTATAGATAGCTAAAATCTTTTTTCTAGTTGTTTGAGGAATTTTTGAAACTATAGAAACTTTTTCTCAAAGCAAAGTATTTATGAAAGTTGACTTTCCAACATTTGGTCTTCAAACTATTGCCACATATCAGACTTTTTTATTTTCATTAAAGTCTTTTGTATTTTTTAAAATATCTTCTAAATTTAATTCTTGCATTTTTTATTAATTATTAACTAAAGCTTCTCAAATTCTAATAATATCAATTCATTTTTCTAAAGCAATTTCATAATCAACCGAAGTTCAAGCTGAGATTAATCCATTTGGAATAAATTTATTTCTCAAAGAAATAAGTAAATCAAATTCTTTTTCTTTTTCTTCTTTGCTAAATTCTGATTTACCAATTGCTGAAAATCAAACTAAACTAATATTTTCTGTTTTGTCAATTAGAGCTATAAACTCGGGAATTTGTTCAACTTTTATTCATCAATGTTTATTTGGATCCAAATTAATCTGAATAAAAACTTGAACCCAATTTCAAGACTTTTGACAAATTTCTTCTATTTTTTTTATTTGTTTAACATTATCAATAGAATGAATTATTCTGCAATAATTTATAATATGTTTTATTTCTTTTGTTTGAAGATTTCCTATAAAATGACACATTTCTTTATCAAAGCTTTTTTCTTCAAGATTTTTTAATCTATTATCTCAAATTCAAACTAGAATTTCAAATTCTTCTTCACTAAATTGTCAAAGCAAGTTCTCAGTTTCTTCTTTATTCCAGTATTTTGTAACAAAAAGTAAATTTGAGTTTTTTCATTCAAACTTTTTCAGTAATTCTTTATTTAACTGCATTTTTATATTATTATATAATATTTTTTATAAGTTATTTATAAAAAAAGTTGTAACTATTCAAACAGTTTCCGTTCTAAGAATATGCTCTCATAAATAAACTTTTTCAAAACTATTTTTTTCAAATACATAAATTTCTTTGTCTGAAAAACCTCACTCCGGTCAAACAAATAAATTTATATTTTCTATAAATTCTAATTGTTTTAATAATTTAGAATTATTATCTTTTGTATGAAAAAAAATATTTTGAAAATTTTTATCTGCTTTAGAAAAAATTTCACTAGAGTCAAAAAAAGTAAGACTTGGTATAATATTCTCACCTGATTGTTCAACTGCTTCAATAATTATTTTTTCTAACCTATTTATCCTATTTTCATTTATAAAAAGTTTTTGGCTTCTTTCTGAAGAAAAAAATATAAAATTGGAAATTCAAACTTCAACTCATTTTTGCAAAATAAACTCTATCTTTTCTAATTTATTTGGCAATGCATTATATAAATTTATTTTAAAATTATTAGAATATTTTTTAATTTCTTCATATAGAAATCTAAAAAATATTTCTTTTTTATCTATGCTTTCTATTTCATAAATATAATCTATTAAATTTTTTCAATCAAAAAATACAACTTTTTGTCAAACTTTTACTCTAAGAACTTTCAATAACTGATAAAAAAGGGAATTGTAATTCCCTTTTTCTTTTAAGATAAAATTATCTTCTTTCAAAAAATTTTTTATATAAAATCTTTGCATAATTAAGCTGCTCTAGGCATTCAGTAAAAATCTAAACCATTTTTATCAACCATAGACTGAGTTATAAAATTCTTTTTCTTTCATTTTACAAAAAAACCTCTTTCATCTAATATTCCTTGTTCAATTAAGCTTTGAACATTTTTAGTTTCAAGCTTTTTCTTCGGAAAACTTTTTTTGTTTTCAAAATAATGAGTCCTTGATTTATAACTTGTATTTTTTCTTGATTGAGGATTTTCATTTCAAATATAAACTTGAAATGCAGCTTTTTTATTTTTTGCTTGTTTTCTAGAAGCAGCTTGTTTTTTTACAATCCTCGATGTAAGTCCGTGACTGTTTGCCATTTTGGTAAATTAATAAATAAAGTCGGATGGAATTATAAAAACTTTTTTTGAAATTTCAAGAAAAAACTTTTTTTATTGTAGAAAAAATAGTTAAAATTAAGCAAGATTTAAATTAAATTTTGTATTTTTTAGACTTTTTTATATAATTCAAAAGTCTAAATTGATACCATATTTTTATTTTTTTATTATTTTTTATGTACGGATTATCTGATAAAAATGCTCCAAATATAAGTCCATTTAAAAAGACTTATAATATTTTTGGTAAAAATATTACTCTTGAAACTGGGAAATTAGGTTTACTTATAAATTGATCTGTTAGTCTTAGTGATGAATCTTGAAATGTTTTGTTTGTAACTGCTTGAATTAAAGAAGAAGCTGTTAATGAAAAAGCTGACTTTTTTCCTCTAGTTGTTGATTATGTTGAAAAATTTTATGCAACTTGAAAAGTTTGATGAAATAGATTTCAAAAAAGAGAATGAAAACCAAGTGATTCTGCAACTTTAACTTCTAGATTGATTGACAGACCAATTAGACCAATGTTTCCAAAATGATTAGTAAATGATGTTCAAATTATAGCTACAGTTTTTTCAAGTGATTCAAAACTTGATATGGGACATAGATGAATTTCTTGAGCAAGTTTAGCTTTACTTTTAGCTTGAGCTCCTATTGAATCTGCCGTTTCTTGAGCAAGAATCTCTCTACAAAATGATTGAACTTTTATTTTTGAACCTACAACTGATGATGAAATAAATTCTAAACTAAATATTGTTGTAGCAGGGACAATTGATGCTATAACTATGGTTGAAGCTTGAGCAAAAGAAGTTAGTGAAGAAGATATGTTAAAAACTCTTTCTTATGCTCATGATGTTATAAAAAAACTTTGCGAAGCACAAGAAGATTTTTTAGAAGAATATAAAAAATTATTTCATATTCCTGAAGTAAAATTATTCTTTAATAATCCAGATGAAACTCTTTATTACAAATTAAAAGAATTTTTAACTGAAGAAAAACTAGAATGTCTTTATGATAAATGAAAAAAAGAGTTTCAATCTGAACTTAATAAACTAGATGAGCAGTCAAAAACTTTTTTACAAGAAACTTTAGAACTAACAGAAGAAACTGATTTTTCTTTTGTTGGAACTTTGGTTTATAAAAGAGTAAAAGAAGTCATGAGAAAAAATATTTTGGAAAAAGAAAAAAGATTAGACTCGAGAAAATTAAATGAAGTTAGAGAAATAGTTTGAGAAGCTTCAATTTTACCAAGAACTCACGGTTCTGCACTTTTTCAAAGATGAATGACTCAAGCTCTTACAATCACAACTTTAGGTTGACCTGATGATGTTCAAATAATTGATGATATGTTTGAAGAATCTACAAAAAGATATATTCATCATTATAATTTCCCTCCTTATTCAGTTTGAGAAGTTAGAATGCTTAAATGAGTTTGAAGAAGAGAAATTGGACATGGAAAATTAGCAGAAAGAGCTTTGGAAGCAGTTATTCCAGCTGAAAGTGAATTTCCATATATGGTGAGAGTAGTTTCTGAAATTACAACTTGTAATTGATCAAGTTCAATGGCTTCAGTTTGTGGTTCTACAATGAGTTTAATGAATGCTTGAGTTCCTATAAAATCCCCTGTTTCTTGAGTTGCTATGTGAATGATTTATGATGAAGAAACTTGAAATTATAAAATCTTGAGTGATATTCAAGCACAAGAAGATTTTCTTTGAGATATGGATTTCAAAGTAGCAATGACAAAAAATTGAATTACAGCAATGCAACTTGATGTAAAAATTAAATGATTAAAAATGGAAGTTTTTGAAAAAGCTTTTAAACAAGCAAGAGAAGCAAATAATCATATTCTTTCAAAAATGTTAGAAATTGTTCCAAAAGTTTCTGAAAATCTTTCTCCTTATGCTCCATTAATAATGACTGTTTCAGTTCCTATTGATAAAATTAGATGATTAATAGGAAAATGATGAGAAAATGTTCAAAGAATGGAAAAAGACTATGAAGTAAAAATTTCTATAGCAGATGATTGATTAACTACAATTACAGCAAAAACACAAGAATGATGAAATAAAGTAATTGATGAAATAAAAGAATCTATTTGGGAACCAGAAGAAGGATATAAATGATTTGGAATAGTTGCAAAAATTATAGATTGAACTTGAGCAATTGTTGATTTCAAAGGTAAGTCTTGAATGATTCATATTTCTAAATTATCTGACAAAAGAGTTTTGAAGGTTGAAGATGTTGTGAAAGTTTGAGATTCTGTTGAATTTGAAATTCTCAAAATAGATAAAGTAAAATGAAGAATTGAAATGAAGAGAGTTTTTATTCCTGAAGTAAAAAAAGAAGAAGTAAAAATTTAGAATTTAAAAAAAATTCCAAAAAAGGAATGGATAAATCCATTCCTTTTTTGGGTTACATTTATTACCAATTTTTTCTTTGACTATCATAATAAAAAATTGGTATTATAATAAGTGTCAAAATAGCAGAAGCTGATAATCCACAAACTATACTCCGTGCAAGTCAAGACCAAACTGGATCACCTGTAATTTTGATTGCTCAAAATATTGCAGAAAGAGAAGTTAACATAATTGGCATAAATCTAATATAGGCTGCTTCTATTAAAGCTTTTTCAATTGTCCATCATCTTTGTTTTAAAATATTCACATAATCAAGTAAAAGTATAGCATTTCAAACAACAATTCATGCAAGACTTATAATTCAAATCATTCAAGTTGCATTAAAATACTCATTCTTAAATATGTATAATAACGAAAAACCTGGAAAAATTCCAAAAAATCAAAGTAAAAAAGGAAGCATAATAATTCAAGCAACTTTGAAACTTCTAAATTGTCAAACTATTAAAAAATAAATTGCTAAAATTGCTAAAATCATAGCAGTTCCTAAATCTCTAAAAGTATCCATTGTTAATTTCCATTCTCAATCCCATTCTATAGAGTATTTTTTTCAATCTTTTAGTCAAATAAAATCTATACTATAAAAAGAAAATCAGTCTCTTTTATATTCTCAGTTTAGAAAATCTGATTTCCCAAACAAAGAGTACATTTTTATAATTGGATAAATTACAGAATTATCTCACATTTCAGCATAAATATAATTTGTTTTTTGCCTTTTGTCTGTATTAATTTCAGAATCCACAAAAGAATATTCTATACTTGCAAAAGTAGAAAGTGGAATTTTTTGTCATAAAGAATTTATAAAATTGGTTCTATCCAAAATTTCTTTTTCTTCTTTTGTTTTTATTCACAAAACCAAATTGGTTGCTTCTAAACTATTTTTGTCTTTATATGTAGAAATAGACATAGAATTAACAGCAATTCAAAGAGAATTCACAACTTGTTCAAGATTTAATCAAGCTTTTAATAAATCATCAGAATTAATTTTTATATCAAATTTTCTATAAGTGGAAGAATATGAATTTCATAAATCAACAACTTTTTCTTTTTTTGAAATATTTCCTAGTTCATTATAAACTTTGTTTGTAAAATTATTTAAGTTCTCATCAGTAGATTCTGACTTAATTTTTAAAAGTAAAGTTGCTCTAACTGGAGGACCTGGGGGATCTTCAAGTAATCTAATTTTTATATCAGGATATTTTTCTTTTAAATATGAAATTAAAAGAGGTCTAATTTCATATGTAAAAACTTCTGATTTTATTCTATCTTTATGTTCTTCCTTAGGAATTAAATTAATTCTTGATGAAATTTGGAATTCATTTTTTCTTTCACTTCATCATCTAAACAAATTTGCAAAATCAGAAGATAAAGGATCTCAAATAGAACTAGAAACAGATTCGACTATATTTAAGTCTTTTTTTAAATCTTTATTGTTTAGTAAAAAATTTTTTAAATCTTTTTCAATATTTAGCATTTTAGAAGCAGAATCTCATCTAATTCAATCAATCCAAACATAAACTTGATTTTGATTTGATTTTGGTAACATTCTTGCTTTGAAAATACCAAAATATATTGGTAAAATAATTATTAAAACTAACGAAATCCAAAAAGTAACTTTAAAAAGCTTCCTATATTTTTTAGACTTTTCACTAGAATTAATAATGCTTCACATAATCTTCACATAAATAATTCTTATATCAAATCTAGAATTCTTTTTAGTTTGACTAGACAAATGTCTACTTTTGTCTTCTTCTGTTAAATCTTTTGCCATAAAAAAGCTAACAAATGGGTTTATTGAAAAAGCAACTATTATAGACAAAAGCAAAGCAATAATTCAGAATTTTGGAATTGGTCACATATATTCTCACATCATTCATGTAACAGAAAACATTGCTCCAAAAGACAAAACCTTAGTCACAGTAGACAAGACAACACCAGTTCAAACTTCTCAAACTGCTGTTAAAATAGCTTCTAGTTTTGTTTTACCAGTAGACAACCTCTCTTCCAAGTGTCTATCTATATTTTCAACAACGACTATGGAATCATCAACCAACATTCAAATAACAAGAATTAAAGCAAAAAGAGTTATTCTATTAATATTTTCTCAAGCAATAAATGCAAAAAGAAAAACTAAAGACAAAATTAATGGGATACTTGTAGCTGTATTTATAGCATTTCTGAAACCTAAAAACATCACAAGAATTACAACAACTATAATTATAGATTCAATTAAATCTTTTATTAGATGTCCTGTTGCTTCTTTTGCTTTTGCTCATTCATTAGATATCTCTTTTATAATTATATCTTTTGGTAATTCTTTTTTTATTTCCTCTATTTTTTTACTAATATCTTCTGTTACAAAAACCGCATTTGTTCCAACCTTTTTCCCAATTCACAAAAATACTGTATCGTAATTTCAAGTTTTATCACTATAGCTTGAAAAAGATGTGATTTTTTTTGTTCCAAATCTAATATTTGCTAAATCTCATAAAGTTATAATGCTTTCTTCATTTTTTGCTATTATAAGTTTTTTCAGCTTTTCTATAGAGTCTAAGTTTCAAGAAACAGAAACTATAGATTTTTCTCCTGAAATATTTAGATTTCAAACTGGAGAATCTATATTATTTGCTTTTATAACTGAATAAACTTGATTTATGTCTATAGATAATTCTTCTAACTTTTTCAAATCTAATTCAATAATCAAATCTTTTTTTAATCATCAAATTATTTCAAAAGTTGTAACATTTTCTAATGTTTTTAGTTTAGACTTTATTAAATTTGCTGTTTGTCTAAGATAAATTCAAGAATCTTCAAAACTTCAAGAACTTGTTTTTTGTTTATTTATAGCATAAACTATTTGAGGTAGTTCATCTGGATCTATTGCTTTCACAATCGGAGTTGAAGCTCAAATTGGTTTTAAATCAAGATTTTCTGAAAGTTTTTGCAATAACCTAATTTTTGCTTTTTCTTTGTCAGTTCCAACTTGGAACTTTACCATAACAGAAGAATAATTTTCCTGACTATTTCAATAAACTTCATCTACTTCTTCAAGTTCCATAATTTTATTTTCAAGCTCATCAGTAATAAACCTTTTTGATTCATCACTATTTAATCATTTAGCCTCAACCAAAACTTGAAAAGCAGGAACTACAATAGTAGGATTATATTGTTTTGGAATAATTATATAGCTTCCTATTCACGAAAGCAAAGTTACTATAATTATAACTATTGTTAATTTAGGATTTTGTATAAAAAACTTTGCAAATTTTTTGAACATAAAAAAATTTTTATAAAAAATAAGTTATTATTGATAAATAAGCCAATACTTTGTGTTTTTTTTCACAAGTTTCAAAAAAATTTTTCTCTTTATTCCATCTCCTCTAAGGACGAGGTACCCATTGCAGGGGAGATGGTTAGGGTGAGGTTAACTCCTCTCCATCAAAAATATTTTCTTTTCATTCAACAATAATTTCTTCTCAAACATTTATTCCAGAAACTATAGAGAAAGTATCTGTTTGTTTTAAAATTTTTATTTCTTTAAATAAAGCTTTATTTTCTTTTTTTACCATAACAGCTGGTTTTAGAAAATTTGACAAAATTGCAGAATTTGGAACTTTTACTCAGGAAATCGTTTTTTTGCTAAAGCTTACATCTACAGAATCTCATAAAACTAGCCTTAATTTAGAATTATCAAATGTTATTTCCAACATAGTTTTTTTAGAAAATTCATCTTTTTGTGGAGAAATTAAACTAACTTTTCATTTTGAAATAATATTTTTTTCAAGTAAAACTTCTTGACCTATTTTAATATTTTTTAAAACTTCATCAGAAACTAAAACTTTTATTTTCAAATTTGAATTGGGAGCAATTTTGTAAATAGATTGTCAAAATCAAACAATTTGTCATTCTTCAGCAAGTTTTTCAAGTATAATTCAAGAAAAAGGAGAAATTACATTTGAATTAGAAGCAAGAATTTGAGCAGAATTTTTGTTTCATTCACTTTGAGAAATTTGTAAATCAATTTCTTTTAGTTTGGCTTGTTTTTCTTTTTCTAAAGCTTGTATTTGAGAGTTTATTTCATCTATTTGAGTTTTTCAAACATTTAAACTCGTTTCAATTTTATTCTTTTCAGAATTTGATGAAGATTCTATTTGTGATAAATATGTTTTAGATGAAGAAACTCATTCAGAAGCAAGAGAAACTGCTTTTTCAAGTAAAGCTAAGTTTTTCTCTTTTTCTTTGTAGAAATCATTTATACTTTGATAACTTCAATTTAATCAAAGAATATAATTTCAAGAAACACTCAAAATAGAAGATTCAATATCTTTTCAAAAATTAGAAATTTGAGACATATAAGAATTAATATTTTCTCTTGTCAAAGAATTACTTTCAACAGAATTATCCAAAGAAATGTAAGCATTTTTTAATAAAATTTTCAAATCAAGAGCTATAGAATTCCCAGTTTCCAGCATTTTCAGAATTTCTTCTTTATTTGCTTTTTTTGTTTCTATTTTTTCTTCATAATCTTTTTTATATTGCAAAAAAGAAGAATTTATTTTGTTAAATAAAGATTTTGTTAAATCCATACTTCAAGAATTTTTTGCTCAAAGATAATATTCAAAAGAATCATTTTTATCTTCGTTTTCTTTTGTTATTCAAAAAAGCACATCAATATATTTTAAAATATTTGTGTTTAATATAACACTATTTGTTATTGCAGAATTTGCATTTTTAAATAAGTTTTCTTCTGTTTGAGATAAAACATTTTTTGTTTGTTCTAAATTGGTTTTTGCTGTTTCTAAAGAACTTTCAGCAATTTTTATATTAGATTTTGTTATTTCTATTTGACTTTCTCTTGAAGATTCTATATCTGAAAGTCAAATTTGACCTCATTTTAAATTTGCATTGATTCAAGCAATTTTTGATTCTAAAACTTTTGCTTGAGAATCATAAGAAGATGAAAGATTTAATTTTAAAACTTCCAGAGAATTTGTAATTTCATTTGCTGTTTTGATATTTTGGCTAATTTCGTTTGTATCAATCTTAGCTAAGGTTTCAGATGCAGAAACAAAATCTCAAATATCTTTATTTGCTGAAATTAATTTTCCGTTTCATTCGGCTGACAACACAACTTCTAAATCAGATTTTACATATCCAACAAAACTTTCACTATCAAGCAATTTAGAACTAGAAGTTATTTCTGTTTTGTAATATTTATCTACTTTTTGCTCAATTTCTTCGTTTCAACAAGAAGATAAAATAAAAATAAAAATAAAAATTAAAACTAAAAAACTTTTTTTCATATTTTATAAATTATTAAATAATACTTTTACTTCCAAAATAACTTTTTCTAAACTCAAGGGGCATTTTCAAAAAATACACTTTTTCCTTCAAATATCATCAAGTAAACTAACCAAAATAAATGTTTTTTCTTTAGAAAAATTATATTTATTAAAAAAACTTTCTTCTAAAATTCAAAAAGCTTGTTTTTGTTTTTCTATAACATATGTTTTAAATAAAGGATTTTCACAATATCAATTTTGGTTTATTACAGAAAATAAATTTTTTGTTTCTTGTGGGAAATGTAAAAATTTTTTTATAAAAATATCTAATTCTAAATCTGTAATTTCTTGTAAAAATTTGAAATATTTAGAAAAAGAATTCTCAAGAACTTCTGAAAACATAGTTTCTTTACTCTCAAAATGATAATACAAACTAGGTTTTTTCATTTCCAAAATATTTGCAACATCCTGCATACTTACTTCATTATAAGTTTTTTCAAAAAATAAAATCTCCAATTTATCTAAAATTTCTTTTTTTGTCATTTTTCTATAATTATCTAACTAACGGTAGGTATTATATAGAATAAATTATTTTGTCAAGAAGAATTTTTAACTTTCAATGATTTTAGTAGACAAAAACAAATATAAAAGTTTTTTATATAACAACAAAAACAAGCTTTTTCTTAAAAAAGTTCGTTTTTGTTCAAAGTAAATTCTCGACCTATCTGATATTATTATTTTCAACAAACAAAAGTTTATCAAATTTATTTTTTATTTAGTAAATATTTGAACAAACGAAATTCTTATATATTTGTCAAGACTTTAATACAAAGTTTTTCTTAATAAAATAAAAAGATCCATTTATTTTTGTATAAATTGCATAAATATGTTAGAATTTAGGTAATTTATAAAAATAATTAATAAAAAAATGGAAACTGATTGAAAAGAAAGTTCTGAAAAAGTCTCAAAAAGTGAAGAAAGGCAACTTGAAAGTTTACTAAATTAGATAAAGAATTATTTTGAAAATGAGATAATTCAGAAATAGATGTAGCAATTAAAAACTCTGATAAATTATCATCATTGCAAGTAGTGATGATAATTCAGAATTTGTATAAAAATTTAAATATCCGAAATGGAAATGATTAGAACCTAACAACAACTAAAAATGGCAGAAACAAATAACCAAGAAGCTTTAAAAAAAGAGTTAGATTCTCATAAAGCTACTTTAGAATATACTAAGAGTAAATTTGATGAAAATGATGGAGCCCATAAAATAGCACTAGAACAATTGGAAAAAATTCCAGAATGAGAAGAAAAAACAGAACTTGCAGAAAAGGTTAAACAAATGCAAGTAAAGGTAAATATTGCAAAAGCAATGCTGGATTGAATTAGTTGAACAGAAAAAGAAGAGAAAAAGAAAGAAAAAGAACTAGAAAAAACTTTAACTTGAGTTGCTCAAAGTAGTAAAGTTGAAGAATCAAATTCTATTATTACAAAAATTACTGACAATTCTAGTAAAGTTAGTTTAGATAGTATAAAAACAAACTTATCATTAGAAGAATTTTATGTAATAATGACTAATTTTAAATGAAAAGATTTTGATGAATTTGGTAAGTTATCTGAACAATTAGAAAAATTAAGTAAAGAAGATTTTGAAAAATTAGAAAAAAATTCTGATGTAAAAACTATATTAAAAAATGCATATCTAAGGCTTGAATGAGCTTGAACACCTATTTGGAGACTTTGAAAACTAATTTGAGAAGAAGAAGTTGATTTGAAAGTAAAAACTGATGATGTAGCAGATAAACTTTGAAAAGCTCCTTGATTTGAAGAAGTCAATTCTGAAAAATTGCAAAAATTTGTAAGACTAATAAAAGAGAGGATAACAACAAATAGTGCAAGTTCATCAGCAGAAGTTTGGAATTCATTATGTAAAGAAATGTGAATAAAATCAAATATATCAGCACAAGAAAAAGCAGAGTTTATAAAAAGTATTACTTGACTAGAAATCACAGAAGATGCAATAGAAAAAAAGTATGTAACTATAGATTTACAAGCTACTTTAAAAGACTTATGAATAACAAGAAAATCTATTGTTCAACTTGTAGAAAAAGCTGAAGCTTGAAAAGAAGAGCTTTTATTTGATACATTAATAGAATTAGCAGGACAAAATAAAGATGATTATGAGGATGTTATGAGACTTTTGGATAAAACTATTTCTTTGAATGAAAATACTGCAAATAATAAATGACTAAGATCTAGAATAGATGCTTTAAAAAGAACACATGATGAAGTTAAAGCAAAAAACACAAGTACAGTTACAAATTTAGAACAAACTTTTGATAATCAAAAAGACTGAGAAACTAAAACTTCTCCTGAAGTTCAAGAGACAAAAAATCAAACTGAAGTTTATGAAAAAGATGAAAAGTTTAAAACAGAAGAAGAAGAAACTAAAGCAGAATTAGAAAAAGAAAATGCTTGATTAAAAGATTCACAAATATCTTTAACAGAAGAACAGATGAAAGTTGTAGGAGACTTACTTCCAACTTTATGAGCCTTATCTTGATGAGACAAAACTGAATGATTAAAATCAGCAAAGACTATTATTAAATGAATGTGAGAAGCTTTAGAAAATACTAAAGCAGTAGAAAAAACACAATGAGTTATTGAAACAATCGTTGCACAAAATGATGAAAAAATCAAAGAAGCATTAAAATGAAATGAAAAAGATTTACTTGATTATAGTAAAGTTGTTGCACAAGTTGCACCAGAAAGATGGGAACCTTTGGATCCAAGTAAAGTTACAAAACTAGATAAGGGAGAAGTTGAAAAAGAAAATGCTAAAATAGTACAAATATTAAATGATAAATGAATAATTTATAACCTAGACATAAAAGATACTAAATATTTACCTGATAAATTAAATGTATCTGTAGGAGGAAAAAACTATATAAATTATAATTCATCTACTTGATGAAGAATTTTATTAGAAAACACAACAGAAAATAAAAGTTCATATACATTAACTTTTATAAATTGAGGAATAATAGAAAACATTTCTATTAGCCAAGAAGAAAAAAGTAAAATAAATTTAAGTATAGGAGTAGCAGAAAACATCAAAAAGTTTAAAAATTTTTTTGATGAATACAATTTTTCTTCTGTATGGAAATATAGAGAAGATTTAAAAACTTCTATGAATAATAATTTAGCTGATTATACAACAGAAAATTGATTGATAAATTTTTGAAATGATTTATTGAAAGCAATTTCTAATTTGTCTCTAGAATCTTCAATAAATATTTGAGTTAAAGATGAAAGTAGTTTAGCTAAAGAATTAAATAAGTTTAATTGATGAATTTCTCTTATTAATAAGAATAAGGTTGAAAACAAACTTTGAGAAGATAAATTTGAAGTATTACTAATAAAAAACTGAATTATAAATGAAACTTGATTCCAAAGAGAAAAGTTCACACAAGCAAGTTTTTTTCTAAACTTATAAATCCCTATTTTTCATAAAACTTATACAAGCCCTTATATTTGAATAATCCATTTCTTCTCATTTTTCTTCAAATAAAGTTCTTACTTGTCATAATCAAGCTATTTCTGAAATAGAAGAAAAATTTTCTTCTATAAGCTTTTTTATTTTTTTAAGTTTTTCCAAATCAAAAAATTTAATAATTTCATTTAATGGAATTCTTCATCTTTCATACATATTTAATAAATGTCATTCTATTGTTTGAATTGTTAAATTTCTCATTTTTGCTATTTCCTCAACACTTTTTCAAGACTTGAAAAGCATTAAAGTTTCTTCTTGTGTACTTCATTTAACTACTTTTTTTGATTCTTTTTTGTCTTTCACAACTTTCTCAGAACTACTTTTTTTAAATATTTTTCTTGTTTTTGATAAAATAAAATTATCTAAATCCTCTTTTTTGTTTTTTAAAAAAGTATCATTTTTTAAAGCATTTTTTCAATTAATAGAAATTCATAAAACTGGATATTGTCAATTTGTTCTAAAAAGAAAACTTTCTGAAACTAAAGCCATAATTAAATTCTCTACAAAATCTTTTTCGTATTCAGTAAAAATTCAAAAGTTTTCGTGAAAATTCATTTTTGTTTCAAATATTTTGGCTAATTGAGCTCAAACAAAAAAATCTACAAAAAATTTAACTCAAAATCTTTCATCAAAATCAGAAATAGTATCAAGAATTATTTCATAAAAACTTAAATCCAAATTTTGGCTAAAATTTTCTCATAAGCTTTCTTTTAATTTATCTTTTTCAAGACAAAAGTCACAAAAATTACATCAGTCTCAAATATTTTTTAAATCCTGCTCATCTCAAAAATATTTTAAAATAAATTTTTTTCTACAACTTGGAGTAAAAAGCAATTTTTTTATTTGTTCAAGCCTAAAATAAGCTTGATCTTTTAAAATATTTAACTTCATAAAATTTATAGGAATTTGATTAATAGGTCTTTTGGCCTCTATTAAACTAATTCAATTTCACCTAAATCAATCTAGTTTTTCTCAATCAACTCACTTTTTCAAAATATTATATTTTTCAAAGATTTTTATAATATTTCATACTTTCATTGCATTTCATATTCCTGATTCAGAAGACATTTCAAAATAAGTTTTATAAATATTTCTAGAATTTATTGAATATATATAATTGTAAAAATCAAGAATTTCATTTTTTGGTGGATAAGTATTTTCTATAAAAAATTCTTGAATTTTTGTATCTTGATAACTAGCCAAAACTATTGCATAACTATTTTTTCAGTCTCTTCCAGCTCTTCAAATTTCTTGATAATAATTTTCAATACTTCAAGGTAAATTATAGTGTATTACAAAACGAATATTACTTTTATCAATTCACATTCAAAAAGCATTTGTTGCAACAATTACTTTTAGTTCAGAGTTCATAAATTTTGCTTGATTATTTTCTCTATCAAAAGTATTCATTTCTCAGGTATAAATTCAAGCTTTTATTCAATTATCTAAAAGAAACTCATAAACTTCTTTTGTGTTATTTAATGAAGAACAATATATAATTCATTCTCAAGGAGTTTTTTCTAAAATTTCTAAAATTTTTTCTTGTTTTTCCTCTTTTTTTGAGATTTCCCTAACTATAATTAATAAATTTTTTCTATCAAAACCAGAAATAAAACTGTTATATTTTGTTATTTTTAAACTTTTTATAATATCTTCTCTAACTTTCTCGGTTGCTGTTGCCGTTAAAGCTACAATTGGAACATTCATTCATTCCAAAAAATCTTTTACTTTCATATAACTTGGTCTGAAATCATGTCACCATTGACTTATACAATGAGCTTCATCAATTGCAACAAGAGACACTTTTATATTTTTTACAGCTTTCAAAAAATCAGAATCATTTAGTCTTTCTGGAGCTATATAAATAAATTTTATATCACAATCTTCATATTGCATTTCTTCAAAAATTTCTTTTTTTCTAGAAGTTGTTATTGAAGAATTTATTAATTCTGCTTTTATTCAACGAGAATTTAATCTATCAACTTGATCTTTCATTAAAGAAATTAGTGGAGAAATTATTATTGCAATTCATTCAAGATAAATTCAAGGAATTTGATAAGAAAGAGATTTTCCTCATCAAGTCGGCATAAAAACAAGAGTGTTATTTCAATTAACAACACTTTCTATAATTTCTTTTTGTCATTCTCTAAAATTTTCAAAACCGAAGGTTTGTTTAAGAATTTTATTAAGTTCTTCCATTTTTTTGTATTAAAAAATAAAATCCAGTTCGCTCTGGATTTTATTAAATATCTAACTATTTAAATTTTGAATAATCAAACATTTTCATTTCAGAATCAACTTTTCTTATTAAATCAAGAACTACAGAAACTATAATTATAAGACCCGCAGCAGATATAATAAAATCTATTGATGAACCATAAAATTTTGAAATTATATAAGGTAAAACAGCAATTAAAGCTAAAAAACCTCATCAAAATAGATTTAAATGATTTGAAACCTTTGACAAATATTCTTCAGTTTCAACTCAAGGTCTAATTCAAGGAATATATCAACCTCTTTTTTGAATACTTTCTGCAACTTGTTCTGTATTAAATGTAATAGAAACATAGAAGAAACTAAATCATAAAACAAGTAAGAAATATATTACGATTAGAAGCCAACTAGGATTATCCATACTGAAATTAGCAACTAAAAATTCTCAAATAGATTTTACTCTTGTCGCAGCTGCATTAGACATTATTTGTCATAAAATCGCAGGAAAAGTTACAAGTGAAACTGCAAATATAATAGGAACCATTCAAGCTTGATTAATTCTTATTGGAAAATAAGATTTTTCTTCTCTTCAAGTTCTAGTATAAATTATAGGAATTCTTCTACTTCATTCTGTAAATTTTATAATAATGTAAATTATTGCTAAAGTTGCTAAAAATAATCAAGCAAATAAAGGATAATTTGCAATACTTATATGTTGCATAATTACACTTGGAACTCAAGCAAGAACTCAAGCTGTAATTATTATACTAATACCATTTCAAATTCCATATTCTGTTATAATTTCTCAAAGCCACATCAGAAACATTGTTCAAGCTGTTACAATTAACATTGCAGTCAAAACAACCTGCATATTAGTTGTATCAATTATACTTCCTTTAGCTAAATTATTTAACAAAATTATCATTCAATAAGATTGAACAAAAGCTAGAGGAAGAGTTAACCATCTTGTAGCTCTTGTGATTTTCTTTTGTCATTGTTCTCATTCTTTTTGTAAATCTCAAATCTTTGGAACAATTACTCAAAGTAGCTGGATTATAATCATTGCATTAATATATGGAGAAAGTCACATCAATATTATAGAAAAATGTTCTAATCAACCTCACATCAAAGCACTAAAGAATTTTAATCAGCTTTGGCTAGGATCATCAAATATAGCTTTTAGTCAATCAGTATTCACTCAAGGGACAGGAATAACGGATAAAAGTTTATAAACTAAAACCAATAATAGAGTAGCAATAATTTTTTTTCTAAGACTCTCTACTTCAAACACTCATTTTATATGTTTCAAAAACATACTTGTTATATTAGGAAATAAAAAAACGATGGGATTATATAAAAAAAATTTATTATTACAAGAAAATGTTGAATATTTTTAAAAAAAATACCTATTTTATTATGAAAATAGGTGAGTCCAGCCACTTTTCATTAAAATGGCCTTTATTTGAACAAAGAATAAATAAAATATTAGGAAGTTTAGAATAGTACTTTTTAGTAGAGTTAAATGAAATGTATGGTTCATTATCAGTGAAAAGTCTGCTATTTTTTCTTGAATAGAGAAATTAAATCTTGTGTTATCATTATTTATAGACAATATATAAATAATAACTTATTCTTGTATTTAGAAAGCAAACTCTCACACTATCACATCTTTCAATTCTCAAATATCAAAATTTAATTTGATTTCTGTTTTTAGCTACATATTTATATAAAAATAATATCGTTTTTAATCATCTATTTTAATTATACCAAAATATAAAAAAATTCTTGAACAAATTTGTTTAAGAATTTTTTATATTTTTTTAAAAAATATTTAACATAACCATTCAGATAACTCACATTATCATAGAAACTATAAATCACATCATTACTGAAATTCAGAATTTCTTTTCTCAAAATCTCCAAGCAATAGATCATTTTACAAAATTATTTGAAATAACTGCTATAATTATTGTCATTGCTGCAATTGATAACCCAACTTTCTGCTCAGCAGAATCAACAGCCATTGTTTGACTAATAGCATCAACATCAGCAAGTCAAGAAATAATTCACAAAGCATAGAAAAAATAATCTCACCAATATTCTTTATATAATCCACCAACTCATGAAATAAATTTTATCATTAAAACAAAAGATGCAAATTTTAAAGCTGGTCAAATACTAAAGGGACTTTTATATTCTTTGCTACTTTTCACAGAAACATTAGAATCTTTTGATTTGTAATAAAAGTAAAATATATAACCAAGCATTCAAAGAAACATAAAAGCACTTGGATAAATAATTTCTGGTAGCATATTTATATTAAAAAATAAAACTATCAAAACTACTCTTATAAACATAATTGTAGATGCCGTTAAAGTTGCAACTACATATAAATTAGTATTTTTAAAATCTTTTTTACTTGCTTCCGTCATAGATGCAGTTACTGCCGTTGAAGAAATTAGTCATCAAATTGCTCAAGATAAAACTATGCTTCATTTTTCTCAAACTATTTTGCTCATTATATAAGCTGCATAAGATATTCAAGACATTAAAACAACAAAAAACCAAATTCAATAAGGATTAAAAAAATCTAAGTTTATTATTTGATTTGATATTTGATTAGAGTATCACAAAAAACCAAGTCAGTCTGCTATAGAATATTTTTGATCTGGTAAAAGTGGTAAAATAACAAGAGAAATGACAGCAAACTTCAAAGTATTATTCAATTCATCTCTACTAATTTTTTCTTTGACTTTTTGTAAAAATCATTTTAAAGACAAAATAAAAGTTAAAACTATTGACAATATTATTGCAACTTTTTCATATCACATAATAATAAAAACTCAAAGAAAAAATGTTACAAAAACAGAAAGTTCTGTAGTTAAACCAAGTTGTTCTTCTTTAAAAGCACTAAAATAATAATATATCAAAATAAAAGCTCAAACAAGTAACATAGAAACTATTAAAATAATTTCAGAATTAAATTGTAAAGACATCCAAGCACTTATTGCTCATAAAAAAGAAATCAAAGAGAAAGTTCTAATTTCTCAAAAGGAAATCACTTTTTTTAAAGTAATTCTTGATTCAGCTTTGATTCATCTTTCCATTCAAATTAAAGCTCAAAGTCATATAGCAAGAAAAAATTGCAAAATTAAATCTACTGACATAAAAAAATAATTAAAAATTAATATATTTTCATTATAGCATAAAAAATTTTATTTTGCAAAAAAAATCTATCTATTTTTTTATAAGCAAAAAAAAAATAAATTTTTATAAAAAATATTCAAAATTTTTGGATAAATTAAAAAAGTGTGTTAATATAATTTCAGCTTACTTTTTAAAAATATTTTTATGTCCGTTGAAAACATAGATTCTACAAATATTTTTGATGAACTTTCTTCTTGAAATATAAAAGAAGAAATTACAAAAGTTAATAAAGAAGGAGAAAAAAATATGTATTATTACCTTTGAATATTATCATTTTTCATCAAAACAATAAACATTTTAGCTATAATATCTTTGCTTTGTTTTTGAGCTTATTATTTTGTTCAAAACAATAAAGAATTTTATAATAACACATATTTAGATCCATTTTGTGGACTTTTACTTAACTCTACAAGTTGAATGGATGAAACTTACTGTTCTTCTGTTGAATCTTTGATTGCTAAATATGAAACAAAAAACAAAGAATTACAAACAGAATATGCAAAAAGTATTTTAGATATGATATGAGATGTTTATTCTCTTTCTAATTTTAAATATTCTAGAGATGTTTCTTTTCTGGTTGAAAAAAGTACATCTAGACTTATGCCGATAGATATTATAGGTAAATTTGATGCTATAAAAAATAAGTTTGAACCGATTGATAAATCTAAGATACAATGTTCAAATTTATCAATTTTAGAAAATGGAAATTTTAGTGTTTCTTGTGATGCTTATTCTTCAGAGTGGGATACTAATAATATAGTCTGATTTAGATGAGAATCTTGAAATTTTTCTCTTTTGAATGGAACTTCAATATCTGTAGCAGGTAGTTTTATAAATTATATACAGACAACTTCGAAAGATTTTTATATTATTTCAAAACCAAAAAGCTTTACTACAGAAACAGTTAGTTGATATGGAAATTATACAAAAAAGACTTCCTTTGAGTTAGAACTTTGATACAAATCTAATAATTCTTTATAAAAACAAAATATGAAAACAAAAGAAAATATAATTTTACAGTCCTTAATATTTAATTCAGTACTTTTTTTACTATTAGTATTTTTTGCTTCTGGTTTTGTATACCCGAGTTTTGCATCCATAGAAGCTAGAAAAACCGAAGCTTCCGATATATTGACAAAATACGATAATTTAAAAAAACAAGGGTTAAATTATGATGAATTTAATTCTATCAAATCATCTTTTGATTTAAGTAATAATACTTATCTAAGAAATGTCTTGTCTGATGTAGATAAATCTTTCTATGAAGCTAATTTTGTTTCAAAATGAGATTCTAACTACAAAGATTTTTTAAATAGGAAAGTTTCTTCCACAAAGCAAGAAAAGCAAAAATTAGAACAAAATTGAGATGCAAGAGTTTTGGCAAAAATATTACCTTATTATACAGAAGATTCTACTTTAGTTTCGGAAGGAACTCTTAACGATTTTAAGTTTATAAATTATGTTGAATCAATTCTTGAATCTTTTAACATAACAACAAGTAGTCCAATATGAATATTTGATTTAACTCCTCTGGATGATGTTCAGGCTGATCCTAAAAAAGCTAATTCACAAAAGTGAGCTAATTTACTAGATTCAAAAATATATTATACAGAAGTTCCACTAGAAATAACATGAAAAAAAAGCAATGTTTTAAACTTCATTTATTTTGCACAAAATGTTTGAAAACTAAATTTATCTAACTTGTGATTAGAAGTTTATAAGGATAGTTTTCTTCAAAATCAAATTTCTTGATATTGATTTGATGATAACATTTATAATAATTATGTTTTTGACATAAAAAGTCTGAAATTATCTGATTATCCGGATTCTTCTTTGCTTCCTAGTTCAGAATGACAAAATTTACTCTCTTTTATATATTCTTCAAGTGATTGACAAGCTCATGAAAAATACTCAGCTAGTATTATTTTGAGATTTTATTTTAAATGAATGCCAGATTATAAAGTTAAAGAATTAGTTACAAAATTTGTTACAAAATATAAAGCAGTTTCAGGAGTAGTAACTTCATCAATTTCTTATTTTAATGTTAATAAAGATAAAGATTCTTCATATTCAGCAATTAGAGCTTATAATAAATTAAAAGATTTTGATAAATATTTATTATCTATAAAAGATTCAGTATTTACATTAGAAAAAGATTCAACTAAGTGAATTAATTTGACTTCTAATTACGAGAAAATTAAATCGTACGAATTATTCGTTAATCGTATAATTGAAGAATTAAAAGTTGAATTGCCAACTATAGATAAAAAATTATTTGAAAAAAATAAAAATTTGTTCGAAGAAAATAAAAATACTAAATAATAAAATACTTATGGATTATAAAACAGTTGTAGAATCATTAAAAGATTTAGTTTATAAATGAGATAATATTCAGCAAATATGTGATTATATGATTCTTGGGGCAGTACTTTGAGGTTCTTCAGATATTCATATTGAACCACTTAGTTCTTATGTAAGACTTAGATATAGAGTTGACTGAGATCTAAAAGAAATTTTGGAGTATCAGAATTTCTTACACCAATGAATAGTTGCAAGATTCAAAATATTATCTGACTTAAAAATAGATGAATCAAGAATTCCTCAAGACTGAAGAATTAGTAAAACTATAGATTGAACTTCTTTAGATTTGAGAGTTTCAACTTTACCAACAGTTCATTGAGAAAAAGTTGTTATGAGAATTGTTGATAAATCAAAAAAAATTCCAGAACTTACTTCTTTGTGAATAGAATGAAAAAATCTTGAATTAATAAAAAAAGCAATTTGATTACCAAACTGAATTATCTTGACAAGTTGACCAACAGGTTCTTGAAAATCAACAACACTATACTCTTCTCTTGTGATGCTAAATAGTCCGGATGTTAATATAATGACATTAGAAGATCCAGTTGAAAATCAAATAGATTGAATAAATCAATCTCAAGTTAAACCAGATATTTGATATACTTTTGCTTATTGAATAAGAACAGCTCTTAGGCAAGATCCAGATATTATAATGGTTTGAGAGATGAGAGACAAAGAAACTGTAGATATTGCAATTGAGGCTTCTTTAACTTGACATTTAGTTTTTTCAACTATACATACAAATAGCGCAGCTGAAACAATCACAAGAATCTTGAATATGTGAGTTCAACCTTTCCTAATTCCAGCTTCTGTAAACATAATTATAGCTCAAAGACTTATAAAAAGACTTTGTCCATATTGTAAGGCTCCTATAGAGCTAAAAGATTTATGAGCAAAAACTTTAGAAAATGTAAAAAATGCAATTTCTTTAACTCCCAAAGATGAACTTATAGCAAGAGTCGGTGTAAAACTGAAAAATCCAGTTTTTTATAAATCTGTAGGATGTGAAAAATGCGATAATTCCGGATATAAGTGAAGAGTTTGATTGTATGAAGTTCTTGAGATAACTTCTTGAGTGAAAGAAATGATACTTGCTTGACAATCTGCTTTTAATATAAATAAACAAGCTGTTCAAGATTGAATGATTTCTCTTGAACAAGATTGAATTATGAAGGCATTAAATTGATTAACAACTCTCGAGGAAGTTTACTTAGCTTCAAAAACTCAAAATGGTTAAGATACTTAAAAAATTATTATTAAAAATCTTTTTATGAATTTAGAAAAAGTAAATGACTGGATCTTGTCTATGCAGACTATAAAAGTAAAAGAGAAACTTCTTTTTTATAGACTTTTGTCTACTATGACTAATGCTTGAATGAGTTTAGTAAAGTCTGTTTCTGTTTTGGAAAAACAAGAAAAAAATCCCTTATTAAAAAAGATATTAAATCATTTTATAGAAGAATTAAAATCTTGAAAAACTTTATCAAATTGCCTTTCTCTTTATCCTAAGTCTTTTTCAGATTCTGAAATCTGAATAATAAATTCTTGAGAAAAAACTTGAAGATTAAACACAGTTTTACTTGATTTATCAGAACAAATAGAAAAAATTTCTTCAATATCATGAAAATTAAAATCTGCAATGATTTATCCAGCTTTTATAATATTAGTAGTTATATGAGTTATTTTTGTAATGATGGTTATGGTTGTGCCAAAATTGCTTGAAATATTTTCAGATAAAAGTAAACTCCCAGCATCAACACAAATACTTATAGCTGTTTCTGATTTTTGTGTGAATTACTGGTATGTTATAATTATATTTGTCTTAGCAATAGTACTTTTTGTGAAAATATGGAAAAAGACTTCAACTTGAAAATATATGTGGGATCAATTTATGTTAAAAATTCCTGTCTTCTGAGAATTAAATAAAAAATTAATTCTATCAAAATTCTCTAGAACTTTATCTTGACTTATGGCTTCTTGAGTTTCTATTGTCGAATCTTTTCGTATAGTTTCTGATACTTTGTGAAATGAAGTTTATAGACAAAGGGTTTTACTTATAATGGAAGATATTCAGCAATGAATAAAAATTTGGGAATCTTTAGATTGAGACAAATTATTTCCTCCAATGATGGTTCAAATGATACAAGTTTGAGAACAAACTGCAAAATTAGATCAAACAATTATAAAAGTTGCAGAATTTTATGATGAGCAAGTAGACAATATGATTACAACATTGAATAAATTGCTTGAACCAATGATAATAGTTTTTCTTGCTGTTGCTGTATGATCTATTGCTATGGCAATAATGCAACCAATAATGAATTTAGCTGAAACTGTTAGTGAAGGTTAAATACAAAATAATAAAATAATAGATATTTAGCATTGCTAAATATCTATTATTTTATTATTAAAAAATTCTTATGTGAAGAAAATGTGAAATAAGATTTTTCCACTTGACTTATTATAAAAAATCAAATATACTTCGACAGCATTTAAAAAAATTGTTCTTTAACATATCACGATTGTTTTAAAAAAGTTTTTCCTTAAAATATTTTTATTTTCAGTGAAGAGAATTTAGAATATTAATTATTTTAGTATTCTGTATTCCCTTCATTGTATAAATACAATATTAGGGTTAAGGCTTTAACCGTTTATAGTTTATCATTAACTATAGACATATTTTATTTACTAACTTATAGAATATCTATGAGTAAAATAGTTAAAAAAGTTACTTCAGTAGTAGCTTTATCAGCAATAGCTTTTTCTATTGTTGGTTCTGCATCTGGAGTAAATGCTGCATACACTGGTTTGGATGCTGCGAATAAATTAGCTACTATGGGTGTTATTGTTGACCAATCTACTAATCCTAGTAATTATAGATTAGGTGATACTATCACTAGAAGAGAATTAGCTAAAGTTGTTGCTAAATTAGGAAAGATTACTGTTTCTGAAAGTTGTGAAGGTAAATTTGCTGATCTTAAATCAACAGATTGGGGATGTAAATATGCTGAAGCTCTTTTGGCTGCTGGATATATTTCTGCAAATACTAACTTTAGACCAATAGATGAAGTTTCTAAATCAGAAGCTTTAAAAATGGTTATGAAAGCTAGAGGAATTGAAAAAAGTTCTAACTCTAACTGGCAAGCTGCTTATGTAGAATGAGCTGTTGCTGCTGGTATTGCTGAAGCTTTTTCTGATTACAATGTTTCTTGAACAAGATGAGTAATTTTTACTTGGGCTGTTAATGAAGAATCTTCTGATGATGATTTATTAGAAGATTTGATTGGTGATTTAGATGATACATCTACTGAAACTACTGATGATGATACATCTACTGAAACTACTGATGATACTACTACTAATGATACTTCATCAACTACTAATACATTAACTGTTTCTTTATCTCCAGAAACTCCAATGGATGGATTAACTCCTGTTAATACACCTAGGACATCATTATTAGCTTTTGATGTGAAAGCTTGAGAAAGTGATGCTACTTTAAGTACATTAACTTTAGAATTTGTTGGTTTAGGTAACTATGCTGACTTAAATGAAGTTGCTGTATATAATTCAAAAGGTGAAAAAGTTTCTAAATCAAAGGATTTTTCTGCTGTTACTAGAGAAATTTCTTTTAATAGAGATGTTATTGTAAAAGCAGGTGAGACTGAAACTTTTACTGTTTCTGGTAAAATTTGAGATGACTCAAATGCTGCAGACCTTTCTAAGAATAATGCTACTTATGGTGTTAAATTAATTGATTTAAAAGCTTCATGAGATGTTGAAGGTGGAGAATTATTATGAGCATTATTAGTTCCTTTTTCTCCAACAAATATTTGAGAATTAAGAATAACTGCAAATGAAGCTTCTTGAAATATTACTATTGGTAAAGATGCTAAATTAGCTTGATTTGAATTAAAAGAAAATTCAGATGATGAAGCAGTTGTTGTAAAATCTATTAATTTTCACTTAGAAGGTGGAGTTAGTTGAGATTCTTTTAGTAATTTAGCATTATATGCTGATGGAAAAGAAATTGCAGCTGATTTATCTTTTAATTCTAGTGATGATTTAGTAGCTGCTGTTAATTATGAAATTCCAGCTAAATGAAGTGTTTCATTTGAATTAAGGTGAGTTGTTACTGCTGATGTAAATGAAAAATTTACAATTAGTTTTGATGATTCTGATGATGTATATGCAGTTGGTAAAAAAACTGGGTATAGTGTTAAATTCACATGAAGTACTACTGTTACTTGAGCAAGAATAGCTCAAATTGATAGATTAGTTGAAGGTTCTGAAATTTCAGTTTCATTTGCTAAATGAACTAAAGATGAAGCTAGACCAGATGCTTCTGATGTAAAAGTTGGAACATTAAAAATGTTAGCTGCTTCTGAATGATACACAGTTAAAAAAGTTGAAGTTAGAGTTCAATCTACTTGAACTGGAGTTACTAATGTTATAGATAGTCTTGAACTAAATGGTTCAACAGAAGATAATCTATATGTTTATAATTCTAATTGATATGCTAATCCTACAACTGCTACTAATACTAATACAGATGTTGCATATATCTATAAAGATATAGATTTAACTAAATGATTAGAAAAAGTTCTTGATTTAACTATGGATGTTAAAGATGCACAAGCATTAAATAATGCAAAATTAACATTTACAGTAAAAATTCTTGAAGTAAAGGATGAAGATAACAATAAAACATATACTTTAACTTCAACTCCAAAAGTTGATTCAGTTTTATCTACAAACTCTTTTAATCCTCACAATATAACTGTAAAAACTGCTAATTTTACTTTAACTAAAGTTGCTCAAAATCCTGAAACTATAGTATTATGATCACAAGAGTTAGTTGCTTATAGAGCTAAAGTTTCTGTTTGAGATGCTGATAGTGTAAAAGTTAAAAAATTTGTTTTAAAGAATCTAAATTATAATGTTAGTAATGGTGCTGCTTATAGTGGTTCATTAGATGATATTATTGATTCTGCTACATTAAAAATTGGTAATGTAGAAATTGGAGAAGATAATATTGATTCTGATTCTATTGATTTTAATAATGTAAATACAGTTATCGAAGCTGGACAAAAAAATGTTCCTCTTACTGTTGTTGTTAAATTCAAAAGTAATGATAAAGTTACAAGTGAACAAACTTTAGCTTTAGTACTTAATAGTTCAGCTAATACTGATATTGTTGTTAATGATTCAGATAATAATGAATTTGTACCTTCTGTTACTAGTACTGGTTCTACACTTACTTTAACTATGAGAGATCATGGTAAATTGAGTATAGCTTACGATACATCAGAAGATAAAACTGCTTTAACTGATGTTAATAAAGTTGTTCTTGCTGGTAGAACAGGTGTTCAATTAGCTAAATTAAAATTAGACTCTAAATATGAAGAATCTAGAGTAAAAAATATGGTATTTAGATTAGTTTGATGAAATTTCTCTGATACTGTTACTAATGTTAAATTAGTTTCTGTTGATGGAAAAGTATTAGCTTCTGGAGCTGATGTTACAGTTGATTGAACTGATACTAAAATTGAATTTAAAGAAGATTTTAATCTTCCAGTTTCTGAAACTAAAGCTTATTTAGTTGCTGATATTAATCCTATTTCTGATGCTGGTACTGCTGTTAAATCTACTACTTGAAAATTTCAAGTTCAATTAGATACAACAAGTTCTGCATTAATTGTTGATTGATATGTTTCTTGAGATAATTATACTCCTGCTGATTTAACATTACCTTCTTCTTTTACTGCAAAAGAAGTTACTATTGCTGCTAATAGTGTTGCTTGAGTTACTTTAACTGCTGCTAAAAATAATATAACTGCAGAAAGTGGAGCAGTTATTGCAAAAATTACTATAGATACTGAAAATCAATCTTTCAATAAATATAACGATGGTAAAGATATTATAGAAGCATTATTAAAAACTATTAAATTAGATATTTCTGCAAGTAATGTTACAGTTTCTAATATAAAATTATCTAGATCTGGAACTTGAGTTTCTCTAGTTTCATGAACTACTAAAACAGTTTCTGTTTCTGATTTCTCTTCTACTGGAGCATTTTTAAATTTTGCTACTATTGATGATGGTAAAGCTACATTTGATGTTATTGCTGATTTAGCTGCAGTTGCAGGTGGAGATATAACTAAAGCTACATTGAATGTAAAAGTTGCTAATGTTGAAGAAATTAAATTAGATGATGGTTCTTTAGTTGATTACGATGCTAATGGTGTAAAAACTTATGCTGTAGGTACTGAAATTTCTAAAGTATTCTCTTCTAAAACAGCTACTGCTGATAAACAACTTAGTGTTGATATTAAAAACTAGTATTTAACTACTAAACAAAAAAACTCTCTTATTTCTAAGAGAGTTTTTTTGTTGTTTACAAAAAATAAAAATATTATATAATTAAATTAAATTTTAATAATAATTAAGAAAAATGAAAAATCTACCTATATGAATATAATCATTTGAGGAGATGAGGAATAAAGATAATAATTATATATATGCTGATAAAACTAAATATATATGAAATTATTGTAGAAAGAAAAGCTAAATATATTTTTTTATCTAGTCCAAGAAGATTTTGAAAATCCCTTTTTGATTATTAAATTTCTTTTTTAATAAAATAGACTTCAATATAATAATTTAGAACAACTTTATAAATTATGGAAAATGGAAATGTAGAATGATATATAGAAATAGTAAAAAATGTTGCAAATATTATTGTGGATGTTATAAGATAAATTTTTAATTAATGAATTATTTAGACAGATTAAAAAGTTTTATAGAAAAAAAATCTTCTAAACAAAAACTTGTTGTAATTTATTGACCAACGGCTTGCGGAAAAACAAGTCTTAGTATTGAAGTTGCAAAAAATTTAAAAACAGAAGTTGTTTCAGTGGATTCTAGACAAATTTTCAAATATATGAATATTTGAACAGCAAAAATAAAAGAAGATGAAAAAGAAGGAATAATTCATCATATGATTGACATTGTTTCTCCAGATGAAAATTATTCTATTTGACTTTATAAAAAAGAGGCAGAAAAGATTATAGAAAAACTTTTTTTTCAAAATAAAATACCTGTTTTAGCTTGAGGAACAGGTTTATATATAGATTCTTTAATTTATGATTTTGATATTCCAGAAGTTGTTGCTGATTTAGAATTTAGAAAAGTTTTAGAAGAAGAAGCAGAAAAATATTGAAAAGAATTTGTTTATAAAAAATTGCAAGAAATAGATCCAGAATACGCAAAAGAACTTCATCCAAATAACTTAAATTATGTTATTAGAGCTATAGAAATTAAAACTCTTACTTGAAAATCAAAAGCAGATTTTAGAATAGATAAAGTTTTAAAATATGATGTATTATTTCTAACTCCCTATGATGAAAATAGGAGAGAATTGTACAATAGAATAAACAAAAGAGTTGATATAATGTTTGAAGAAGGACTTTTAGAAGAATTTGAAAATTTATTAAAAATGTGATTTAATCAAAAGTCTTTTTGAATGAAATCAATTTGATATACAGAACTTTTTGATTATATAAACAAAAAAAGTTCTTTGGAGGACACAAAAGAACTTATAAAAAAGAATTCAAGAAATTATGCAAAAAGACAACTAACTTGGTTTAGAAGATATGAAAAATAAATAGAGATTTTCTATTTATTTGAAATTTATGAAATATTTTTCATAATATTTTTTTACATATTCTAGATTTTGCAAAACTTTTTCTTCGTTTCCAACTCATATTTCAGTTGGTTTAACTTTTAAAGTAAAAAATCAAGGATATCATTCATTTTTTAGCTTTATAAAAAAGCTTTCTAAAGGAAGATGTGATAATCATCAAGCTATACTTCAAGGAACAAGTCAAAAGTTTGGTCAATCTCTATCAGAAACGAAAATATTTTTTATACTTAATCATAATTCTCATGAAGCTTTTAGTATATCTGTTCAAGAAGAGCTATCAATTGCTGACAAGTCTAAGGCTGTATCTCCAGTTATTTTTTTTAATTGAGATAATGTTGAATTTCTATATTCTGGAATTATAAAAAATAAAAACTTTAGTTCAACATTTTGAATACAAATACTTATTCAAGATTCTTTTTTTAGTTTTGGTAAGTATTCAAAAAACCGTTTAGTAGATCAATCCATTAAGTGAGGAGGAGAAAAAGTAATAACAGAAGTATTTAGCCTTTTTCATATTTTAACTATTTTTTTTACCAACTCTTCATTCATTCACTTCATGGGAGCAGTAATAGAATGAATTGGTATATTAAATGCATCACTTAATCATTTTATGTAATTTTCATCCCATAGGTCATATTCAAGCTTGGTTAAGCTGAGATCTAATCACTCATATCAAGATTTTTTTGCAAAACCTAATATTCTGTGTATAGAATATCAACTAAGACTGGATGTAGATAATAGAATCACTTTATGAATAATTAATATTAAAACTTAAATTATTTTACTATAAAAAATATATTTTTGCAAAAATCTAATCAAAAATAATCATATTCTCTATTTCTTTATTTTCTTTTTCTCTTTCTTTTTCTTCTATATTTTTATGACTTTGTAGTTTGGAAAAAGCTGTCATCATTTTTATTTCTTCTATAATTCAAATATATTCTTTTGTTTTCTCTTCTAAAAACTGGTTGATTGGATTTAGATCTCAAGTTTCTAAAAACTTAAGAATTTGCAAAAGTTCCTTTAAAGAAAATATTGAAATGCTTTCTTTAAGGGGCTCTATAATCGGATGATTTATAAGTCTAAGAATTTCAAGAATTCGTAGTTCAACTTTTGCTCTATTCATTTTTTTAAATTATTTTTGCATAATATCACTTCCAGCAATTAATTTTAATTCTCTACCAGATCTTCATTCTAAATCTTCATTTAAGTAAATAAGTTTAGAATTATTTTTACTTCAAATATTCCCAAGTGTTTCAATTCTTGAAGAATCAAGCAAAAATTTTAAAACTTTTTCAGCATTTAAAGATGTATCTGCTTGTTTAATTAAGTCAACAGATTCTTTGAATCATTCAGCAATTTTTAATCTTTGACCTGCCATTCATTCTCAAAGTAAAATTTTTGATTCTTTCTCAGCTTCAGCTTCTTTTACTTGCATTATTTTTTTTGCTTCAGCTTCATTAAAAGCAGCTTCTTTCAGTTTTTCTGTTTCTATAATTTTGTTCATAGAAGCCATTACAGACTGTTCTAATTTAACATCCCTAACTTGTATAGAGTCTAGAGTATAACCAAATTGAGATAGTTTTTCTCTAAGTCTTTCTTCTATAGATTCTCAAATTTCTTCCCTTTTTCAAAAAATTTCTTTATGTGAGAAAGTTGACATCATTCATCTTAATTGTTCATCAATTGCAGATTTCATCATAGTTCTAGCATCATCTATTTCATAAATAGATTTATAAATATTTCAATTTAGAGTATCATTTAAATCATCTTTTATATAAAAAATTACATTAAGTCAAATATAAGCAGTAACATTATCTTGAGTAACTCATTCAACATCAACTGGGAAATTCCTTCTATACATAATTTGTGTTTTTGTTGTCTCTACTATAGGTATAATAAAGTTCAATCAAGATCTTAAAACTCTATTATATTTACCAAAAACTTCAACAGTTTTTACCGTATTAGGAGAAACTATTCTAACAGATAAAAAAACTAAAACTAAATCAAAAAATATAGAAAAAATTATTATTCAAGTATTTTCAGTCAAAATAGCAAATATTGGGACAAGTAATAATAAAACAGGAACAAAAAACCTAAGCATATTAAAATAATTATAGAATAAAGTGACTCTATTTTATTATATTTTTTAAAAAAGTAAAAAAAACTTTTACTAAATTATTATTCTATAAAAAAATTTGATAAAAAATTATTATTTGTATAATAAAAAGAAATTTTATAAAGTTAAGTTATATGTAAAAAATGAGATTAGATAAATTTATTTGAAATTTATGATTTTGAAGTAGAAAACAAGTAACACAATTAATAAAAGACTGAATTATTTCCGTTAATTGAGATGGAATTTTTAACAAAGATTTTGAAATAAAAGTTTGAGATATTATTTGAGTCTGAGAAGAAAATATAAAATACTTAGAAGAAGTTTATTTAATGTTAAATAAACCTATTTGATATGTTAGTTCAAAAGTCCCCGAATGATTACATAAAAGTTATTTAGATTTACTTATTTCTTGTCCATATTGACATTTAGTAAATTTAGCTTGAAGACTTGACTTTGACACTGAATGATTACTTTTTTTAACCAATAATGGACTTTTAATTCATCAAATAACAAATCCTAAAAAAGAAGTTTTTAAGAAATATTATGTAAATATAGAAAAAATACTATCTGATAAAGATATAAAAAACCTAGAATCGGGATTAAAGATAGATAAAGATATTTTTACAAAACCAGCTAAAGTTGAAATTATTTGAGAGAAAGAAATTTATTTATCTATAAGTGAATGAAGATTTCATCAAGTTAAAAAAATGCTTGAAGCTGTTAATAATAAAGTTTTGAAGCTAAAAAGAGTTTCAATTTGAAATTTAGAACTTTGAAATTTAGGACTTTGAGAATGGAAATATTTAAAAAAAGAAGAAGTTGATAAAATATTTATTTAATAATAACACATTTTTTATGAAACTTAATGAATTTGATTATTTTTTACCAGAAAAATTAATTGCACAAACTCCAATAGAACCAAGAGATTCTTCGAGATTACTTATTTTAGACAAAAACTCTTGAGATATTTTATCTAAACAGTTTTTTAATATTTTGGATTATTTATGAGAAAATGATGTTTTAGTTTTAAATAAAACAAAAGTTATTAATGCTAGGCTAATTTGAAAAATTGAAAATTCTAAAAAAGATTGTGAAATATTTTTAAATAAGAAGATTGATAATTATACTTGGGATTGTTTAGTTTTCCCTTGAAAAAAGCTAAAACCTTGAACAAAAGTAATTTTTGATAATTTTAATGCTGAAATAAAAGATTTTTCTGATAATTGAAGAACTGTAGAGTTTAGTATAGGATGAGATGAATTTTTGAAAAAAATTGAAGAATTTTGAGAAGTTCCACTTCCTCCATATATAAAAGAGAAATTAGAAAAAAAAGATAGATATCAAACTATTTTTAATGAAACTTCTTGAAGTGTTGCTGCTCCAACAGCTTGACTTCATTTTACAGAAAATTTAATTAGAAAATTAGAAGAAAAATGAGTTAAAATTGAAAAAGTTTTACTTCATGTTTGACTTTGAACTTTCAAAAATGTGGAAACAGAAAATATAGAAGAACATAAAATGCATTATGAATACATAGAAATAGAAGAGGAAACAGCTAAAAGACTCAATCTTTATAAAAAATCTGGCAAAAAAATAATTTCTGTTTGAACAACCTCTATAAGAGTTTTAGAAAGTTTTAGTGATGAATTATGAAATTTGTCTTTTGGGCAAAAAGAAACAAATATTTTTATTTATCCTTGATATAAATGGAAGTTTGTTGATAGTTTGATAACTAATTTTCACTTACCAAAGTCAACTTTATTAATGTTAGTTTCAGCATTAGCTTGAAAAGAAAACATAGAAAAAGCTTATAAATATGCTATAAATTCAGAATTTAGATTTTTTTCTTTTTGAGATGCTATGCGGATAAAATAATTTTTTATTTTTAATAAATATTTATGTCAGAATTTTTAGAAGTTTTTTGAGCTAGAACACATAATTTAAAGAATATAAATGTAAAAATTCCAAAAAATAAAATGACAGTTATTACTTGAGTTTCTTGAAGTGGAAAATCAAGTTTAGCATTCAATACAATTTATTCTGTTTGACAACAAAAATATCTTGAAAGTCTTTCAAGTTATGCTAGAATGTTTGTTGGTTGAATGATGGAAGAGGCAGAAGTTGATGAAATTAAATGACTTTCACCTACTATTTCAATAGATCAAAAAACAACAAGTAAAAATCCTAGATCTACAGTTTGAACAATAACTGAAATTTATGATTATTATAAACTTCTATATCTCAACATTTGATCGAGAAAATGTGTAAAATGTTGAACTATAGTAAAAAAAGATTCTTTAGATGATGTTATTAAATATTTATCAACTTTTTCAAAGGAAACTAAATTTGTAATAAAATTTCCTTTAAAAAAATCTTTTTCTAACTTTGAAGAGTTTAAAAAAGAAATTCTTGAATTAGGTTTTATAAGATTCTCTTTTGATTGAAAAATATATTCTATAAACGATAATTTAGACTTTTGAACACTAGACAAGGTAGACAAAGTAGACATAATAGTAGACAGATTGCTTACTAAAGACTATACAGACAGAGAAAGTTCAGATACAAAAAGATTAAAAGATTCCTTGGAATTATCTTTTAAACTATGAAAGTGATTTTTAAAAACAGAAGTATTTACAGAAAATTACAACGAAGAAAGACAATTTTCTAATATTTTTGTTTGTTCAAACTGTTGACATATTCCAGAAGAATTGTCTATATCAAGTTTTTCTTTTAATAGCCATTCTTGAGCATGTCCTCATTGTCATTGACTTTGAATTCAGACTGTTTTTCTTGAAGAAAAAATTACAAACCCAAATTTAACTCTTGCAGAATGAGCAATTATAGTTCCTTGATTTTGATGAGAATATTTTTCATCTATGATTTCCTGTGTTTCTGAATATGCAAAAGTTAATATAAATAAGAAATATTCGGAATTAACTAAAAAAGAAAAAGAAATAATCTTATATTGAACTGGAAATCATATTTATAAAGTTACTTACAAGAATGAATCTTGAGTTATGAATACATATAATTCAAAATTTGAGTGAGTTATAAATACTTTAACTAGAAGATATTTTGATTCATGAGCTGAAAAATGACATTATGATGATTTTATTACAGAAGTTGATTGTTTGGAATGTAAGTGAAAAAGACTAAAAAAAGAAGCCTTAAATGTTTATTTAAAAGATTTAGATATTTGAGATTTATCTAATTTATCAGTTACTAAATCTTTAGAATTTTTAAGAAGTTTTGAATTAAGTATTTCAGAAGAAAAAATTGTAAAAAAAGTTTTAAAAAATGCCATAGAAAGACTTGAGTTTCTATCTGGAGTTTGACTTGATTATATGACAATATCAAGAAAGGCTTGAACTTTGTCTGGTTGAGAAGCTCAAAGAATTAGACTTGCAACACAAATATGAACAAAGTTAGAATGAATTATTTATGTTTTAGATGAACCATCCATTTGACTCCATCCTAGAGACAATAATATGCTTATAAATAATTTAAAAAAACTTAGAGATATTTGAAATACATTAATTATTGTTGAACATGATGAAGATATTATGAGAGAATCAGATTATATAATAGATATCTGACCTTGAGCTTGAATTCATTGATGAAATATTATTGCTGAATGAACAGTCGATGAAATTATTGCAAATAAAAATTCTATAACTTGAGCATACTTAGAATCAAATTTATTTAGAAAAATAAAAAAAGGTTTCAGACCAAGTTATAAAGATTTAAAAAGTAATTGAAAAGTTTTGTCTATAGTTTGAGCTAGACAAAACAATCTTAAAAATGTATCAGTAGACATACCTTTGTCTACTATGACTGTGGTAACCTGAGTTTCTTGAAGTGGGAAATCTTCCCTTGTAAACGACATTATATGAAATTATCTACTTAATAAATTAAATAAAGCAAATAGACAAGTATGACTAGTTGATAGCATAACTTGACTAGACAGGCTAGACAAAGCTGTGATCATTGACCAGTCACCAATTTGAAAAACTCCTCGTAGTAATCCAGCAACTTATACTTGAGTTTTTACTTATATTAGAGATGTTTTTGCCTCAACAACAGAAAGTCAAGTTAGATGATATGGACCTTGAAGATTTTCATTCAATACAAAACATTGAAGATGTAATGAATGTGATTGAGATTGAACAAAAAAAATAGAAATGCATTTTTTACCTCCAGTTTATGTTGAATGTGAATCTTGTCATGGAAAAAGATTTAATAATGAAACTCTTCAAATAAAATATAAGTGAAAAAGTATTGCTGATGTTCTTGATATGACTATTGAAGAATCCATAGATTTTTTTGAGAATCATCCAAAGATAATTAAAATTTTAAAAACTATAGACAAAGTTTGACTTTCTTATATAAAACTTTGACAATCATCTACAACTTTATCTGGTTGAGAAGCTCAGAGAATTAAATTATCGACAGAGTTATCAAAAAGATCTACTTGATGAACTTTTTATATTTTAGATGAACCTACTACATGATTACATTTTCAGGATGTAGATAGACTACTAAAGATTTTACACTCTCTAGTTGATAAATGAAACACTGTTTTGGTGATTGAACATAATATGGATGTTATATTAAATGCTGACCATATAATAGATATTTGACCTGAATGATGATATAAATGATGAAATTTAGTTTGTTTCTGAACTGTTGAAGAAGTTTCTAATAATAAAGAAAGTTTCACAGCTGAAGCAATTAGAAAATATTTGAAGAAAAGTTAAAATTACAAAAAAAGTAGAGAAAAGGCAATATAGTTTACGACAATGACATTAAGTTAAGGAATTTTTAGATAAGATGTTTCTCTGAAAACATCTCTTAAATTAATGGTATTGACTTCTAAGTAGGAAAGTAAAGTCTTAACTTAATAGTATTTTGGATTATAGCAGTATTTTGAATGCTTATACTTTACTTTTGGAAAATAAATTTGATTTAGCTGTTAATTTTATTAAACTCATTTCTGATAATTATTTAGAGCAATTTTATGAGTTTTTAAATCCAAGTTTTGAATCTAACAAAACTGGTCGGATTTGAAACGGGACAATAGAAAAAAATGTCAAAAAAAAATTTGCAAAATAATTTTTTTTTTATACAATGCACTGGCTTTTTTAAAAAAAGTTTTTGGGTTAGTAGCTCAGTAGGTAGAGCAGGGCCCTTTTAAGGCCAAGGTCGTGGGTTCGAGCCCCGCCTGACCCACCAAAAAAAGCTTAAAAAAGTGAAGGGGAGAATGAAATGTTGATGATAAAAATTCTGTGGTTTGGTTAGTTGAAAAATTAAATTGAATTTTAGTCTAAGATGAGGGATATTTGTCAAAAGATTACAAAACAAACTAAAAGAAAAATATGAATAAAACAAAAAAACTTTTAATAGAAAATTCTATTAAAAGTTTTTAAATATCTTTTTTGGTATTCCCAAGGGGAGTTGAACCCCTGTATCCACCGTGAGAGGGTGGTGTCCTAGGCCACTAGACGATGGGAACAAGAGTCCCTCCAATATAATTTAGAGGGATTATTTACTTTTATAATTTAGATGCTACTTCTTTTTTTGTCATTCAATCAATATCAGTAGTAACTCAAGTTGCTCTAGCTGTTCATTGAATAATTTTCATTGCTCAAGCTAAATCAATTGCATTTAAATCTGGCATTTTTTGAGTTGCAACTTCTTTTAATTGTTCAAAACTAAGATGTCAAACTTTATCTTTTTGAGGAATTTTTGATCAGCTTTTTACTCAAGCTTTCATTTTTACCAAAACTCAAGCTGGTGGTTCTTTTACGATAAATTCAAAAGTTCTATCTTCGTAAACAGTAATAACAACTGGAACTTTAATACCCATTTTATCTTTAGTTCTTTCATTGAACTGTTGAATAAATTGTGGAATAGGCACTCAATATTGTCATAAAGCAGGTCAAACTGGAGGAGCTGGATTAGCTTGTCCTCATGTAACTTGTAATCTTATATATCATTTCACTGGTTTTTTTGCAGCCATAATATCTTTGTTAAATTTTAAAATGAGATCTTTACAAATGTTTTAAAATACTTTTAAGCTTGTTTTCGGGATTAAACCAATATTTTAAAAAAATGTTATTTATTAATTTTTCAAGAAGCTCGAGTAATTTAACGGAAAATCTTAAAAAATCAAAATTTTTTTTAATTTTCTCGAATAAGAGACTATCTTTCGTATTTTCCTTTCAATTCATTTAGAGAAATTTCATAAACAACTGGTCTTCAGTGAGGACAAGTTGAAGAATAATCTAAGATAGAATCATTAATTAATTTATTCATTTCAAATAAAGATAATTTATCTCAAAACTTTATTGCACTTCTACAAGCAGTATAAGCAAAAACCTTATTTTTTGTTTCTTCAAGTGAAATACTTTTTTTATTTCAAAATTCTCAAATATCACTAATAATCCCCAAAAATAAATTTTTTATATTTTCTTTTTTTACAAAATCAGGAACTCAATTAATAATTACCATTCCAGAGGAAAGAATTTCAAAATCAAATCACATTTCATAAAAAGTTTGTATATTTGTTTCTAAAATATTTATCTCTTTTGAAGTTAAATTTATATTTTCTCAAATCAAGAGTCATTGTGTTGAAAATTTTTTTTCTGCATTTACTAATTTTTCATAAATAATTCTTTCAGCAAGAGCATGTTGATCAAGAATTTTGAGTCAATAATTTGTTTCAAGCAAAATATAGCTATTATGCATTTGTCATATAATTTTTCAAAGAGGAGTTATATGTAAATCTGTTATTGTAGAAATATCTTGTTCATTTTTTCAGATGAATTTATTATTTTCTCAGACACTATGAATTGTACTGTTTTCTAGAATTTTTGCAGAAAAATTTAAAACATCATTTATTTTATATTGAGCTGGATTTGAATTTGTATCTTTGTATGGAGAATATGACTTAAATTTTGTTCAACTACCAGTATAAAATTTTTCTTCTTCTACTCTCCTTGGGAAGGAGGAAGTAGGGGTGATTTCTGAGTTACTAATTAAACTAACATTATTTAATTTTGATTCACAAGCATTATAAACAGCTCTAAAAATAGAACTTTCTTCAGCAAATCTAACTTCCATTTTTCTTGGATGAACATTCACATCAACTTCCGTAGGATTTACTAAAATATTTAGAACATAAGCAGGAAAAGTGTTATGAGGAATATATCTATTATAAGCATCATTAATTGCTTTATAAATAATTGGAGACTTAATAACTCTTTTATTTACAAACAAACTTTGTCTATTTCTGTTAGGAAAATTAACTTTTGGATTAGAAATAAATCATTCTATTTTTATTCAATTCATAGCAAAATCTAAAGGTAAAAGATTTTGGAAAAATTCTTCACCATAAACATTCCAAATTCTTGTTTGTAAAGTTTCGTCCCCCTTATATTTAAAAATTTGTTTTTTGTCACTAATAAATTCAAATCAAATATTTGGATAAATCAGAACAACTTGATTTAAAAAATCCAAAATATGAGAATATTCTGTTTTTTCTTTTTTTAAATAATTTAATCTTGCTGGAGTATTATAAAATAGATTTTTTACTATAATTTTTGTTCAAACTTCGCAAGGATAAGGTTTTATTTCTAATTCAGAGTTTTCACCAAAAGACAAAATATTTCAAAAATCTGAATCCACAAACCTTGAAATTATAGAAAAGTTTGATACTGAAGAAATAGAAGCCAAAGCTTCTCATCTAAATCAAAAAGTCATAACATTATACAAATCCTCTAAACTTTTTATTTTTGAGGTTGTATATTTATTTGTTATTATTCTCAAATCATCCTCAGAAATTCATTCTCAATCATCACTAACAACTATTTCATCTATTCATCAAGAACTAATTTCTACTTTAATATTTTTACATCAAGCATCTATAGAATTTTCTACTAATTCTTTTACAACAGAAAAAGGTCTTTCAACCACTTCTCAAGCAGAAATTTGGTTTGCCAAAGTTTTATCTAAAGTAATTATTTTTCACATAATTTTTTTTTAAATTTCTAAACTTCATATTTTTTCTTCAAACTTAGAATATTTTATTCTGTAATAAGTTAATATTCAAACCATTGCAGCATTATCCATACAATAAAGTTTTTTCACTGGATATATAAAATTTAATTTTTTATCTGATAAATTAATGATTTTTTCTTTTAATTTGTCATTTGCACTTACTCATCAAGCCAAAGCAATATTTGAAATATTATTTTTTATTGCATAATTAATTAATTTATAAGCTAAAACTTCAGTAATTGCTTCTTGAAATTCATAAGAAATTTCTATTTTATCTTCTTCACTTAAATTTCCATTTTCTAAAATTCTTTTATCAATTTCTCTTTTAACTGAACTTTTTAACCCAGAGAAAGAAAAATCAAACTTATTTTTTTCAAGCCAAACTCTAGGGAAAAGTCCCTTTTTTGAAGTACCCTCCTTTCTAAGAAGGGGATTTAGGGGTGGTCTTTTATTTGCAAGTTCCGAAATTATTGGTCATCAAGGATAAGATAATCACATCATTTTAGCAACTTTATCAAAAGCTTCTCCAGAAGAATCATCAGTTGTACTTCAAATTTTTTCTATTTCCCACATATTTTTCATGAAATAAATGTCATTATGTCAACCTGAAACAGTTAAACAAACTAATGGAAATTTTATTTCTTCCTCTTTTCTTTCTAAAAAATTAGAAAAAATATGTGCTTCAATATGATTTATCTCAATAATTGGAATTTTTAAAACTGTTGAAATAGTTGAAGCAACTGTAATTCAAGTTAATAAACTTGGTATTAATCAAGGATTTGTTGTTACTCAAATATAATTTATTTCTTCCAAAGAAACTTTTGCTTTTTGTAAAACTTTTTCTAAAACAGAAAAAATTGAGTTAGCATGTTCTCTTGCTGCAACTTCTGGAACAACTCATCAAGTCAAGTTATGAATCTTAATTTGACTTGCTGTTTCCATAGCCAAAAGGTTTTCATTTTCAAAAATTGCTATACTTGTATCATCACAACTTGTCTCAAAAGCGAGTATTTTCATAGAATTTAAGTTATCTTTATATAGGAAAAAATATTTTTCCAATTTTATTTATTTCTTCAAAATTATCATTTCATTTTGTCAAAGTATAAATTCACTTCAAAGTATGATATCATTCTGCTGTTTTTTTCTCTTTCTTCATAAATTCTAAAACTTCCGAAACAGATTGTCATTTTGCAACTAATTCTCAAAGTAATCTATTTCTAGAATTTCAAAAACAAGTTGCTATCAAATCTCAACCAAGAGAATAATTTAAAAATCTCAAGTTTCATTCTCATCAAAGCATTTTTATCAAAGTTTCTTCTTCTTTTATTAATTTGCACATATAATATCCCAAAGATGAAGCTCAAAGTCATAATCCTGAATAATATCACATACAAATTGCAATAATATTTTTTAATGCTCAATATAGTTCAACATTTTTTATACTTGTATGAGTCAAACAAATTTTAAAATTTTTTGACTCAAAAAGTTTTTTGATTTTTTCTCAAAGTACTCTATTTTCTATAGCTATATCTGCTCAAATTATCTTTCAATCAACTAATTCTTGTGCAATCATTCATCAAGACAAAACAGCATAATTATATTCTAATCATTCAAGTCACTCTTTTAATCAATCTCCAATAGTTTTTAAAGAAATATTATTTATTCATTTAGATAAATTTAAAAAAGTTACTCAATATTTAAATTTGTCTTTTAATTTAGACATTGTTTCTACAACAAATTGTGCTGGTAATGTCAAAATAACCAAATCAACTATTGGTAAAACATAATCCACCTCACCACAAAATTCTATATTTTCAGAAAATTTTACTCATTTGCAAAAATAAGGATGTTTTTTCATAGTTTTCAAATAATTCAAAGTGAATTCATTTTTTTCATAAACAAAAATTTTTTTGTGTGGATTATTTTCTGATAAATGTTTTCAAATAGCACTCCCAAATGCTCAAAATCAAAATATTAGTATATTCAAAATATTTATTATTAAATGATAATTTTTTCTAATTTTTTATAATTCTAACCTCATTTTCTATTTCTATAGAAAATTCTTCTTTAATTTTAGTTTTTGCTAAATTAATTAAATCAAGTAAATCTTTATAAGTTGCCGTTCAATCACTCATTAAAAAATTAGCATGTTTTTCTGAAAAATAAGCTCAACCAATGTGAAATCACTTAAGTCCGACTTTTTCTATCAAAAATCAAGCAGAAATAACTTTCAAATTTTCATCATATAATTCTCTAAATTTTTCAAAAAATTCTTTCAAATTGACTTTTGGATTAGCAAAAAAACTTCAACAAGTATTTCATTTAGGTTGTTTATTTTCTCTGAAATCAATATTATCAATATAACTTGAATACTTTTCTTTTTTTTCACTTAAATCAAATTTAGCAGAAATTATAAAATATTTCTCCGTTTTTTTAAAAATGGAGTCTCTATAAGCAAATTCTGCATCTTCTTTTTTTATAACTTTTATTTTAAAACTTTCTAAATCAAAAACTTTTATTTCAGATAAATTATTTTCTGTTTCAAGTCAGAAACATCAAGCATTTCCAAAAACTGCTCAACCAACACTTCAGGGAAGTCAAATAAATCTATGCCAAATATTTTGATTAAAATCTTTTTCAAGGCTTTCTGCTATATCCCGAATTTTGTTTCAAGAATAGGCTTCAAGAATTTTAGAACTTTCATTATAATTCCATCATTTCAAATTATTTTTTATAATTATTCATGTGTATTTTTCAAAAGCAAAAAATATATTTGTTCAAGCTCAAATAAACAAAAGTTTTAAATTATTCTGTTTAGAAAAAGTTAATATTTCAGGTAAATTATCTAAATCAATTTCAAAATTTATTTCATAAAAATATGAAGAATAAGCTTTAGTTTTGAAATTAGAATAATCTGTTATCTCTACATTTTTTCTCAAAAAATTCACCATTATTTATTTTTAGAAAGTAAGCTTTTTATGTTTTAAAACATAACTATTTTTTGCAAAAAGTAAATATTTTATAATTTTTTTGTAATTTTTTAAAAAAGTTTTGCAAGTTTTTAATTTTTGTATAGAATTCACGAGCTTTTTTAAAAAATATATTATTTCAATATTTAATTAAAATTATGGAAAATTTAAATTTAGTTGCCGAATTAAGAGCAAAAGAAGAAATTCTAAAAGAAGTTAGAGCTTCAAAAATGGTTCCTGGAGTAGTTTATTGACACAAACAAGAAACTATTTCAATAAAAGTTGATTATTCTAGTTTATTAAAAACTTATAGAAAATCAGGAAAAAATCATCTAATAAATTTAGATGTAGAATGAAAAAATATAGAAGTATTAGTTCATGAAGTACAAAAAGAACCAGTTTCTTGAGATTTTTTACATATAGATTTTTATGCTATAACTAAAGGTGAAAAATTAACTACTATAATTCCTTTAGAATTTGTGGGAAATTCTCCAGCAGTTAAAGAATGAGCTATATTAGAAGAACATATAAAAGAATTAGAAGTTAAATGTTTACCTAAAGACTTAGTTGATAATTTTGAAGTTAATTTAGCAATATTAAAAGAAATGTGAGATGTAATTAGAGTTTCTGATTTAAATATAGATTCTAATAAATATGACATTCATGTATCTTTGGATAATGTTGTTGTTACTGCTGCAAAACCAGCTAAAATAAACATTGAAGAAACTACAGTTGAAACTACTGAAGAAAAATAATTTTTTATTTCTCTTAAAAGAAGAATTATTTTAAAAATTCTTCTTTTTTTTGAATATCAATAACTATTAAAAAATGTCAAATTTAGAAAAAAGACTTTTAAAAAAGGTAAAATGAGCTATTTATGATTTTTGAATGATAAAAGCTTGAGAAACTGTTTTACTTTGAGTTTCGGGATGAAAAGATTCTATGTTTTTGGGTTATGCTTTGAAAGAAATTCAAAAAACTATGAAAGATAAGTTTAATATGAGAGCTGTTTATATTTTTAAAGAATTTTTAATTGATTGCGATATTCAATTTGAAGAGAAAAGAAAATATTATGAAGATGTTTTGTGAATACCTTTAGAAAAAGTAAATATTTCACTTCCAGCTGAATCTAAACTAAATGATTGAGTTTGACAATCTTGTCAACGGTGTGCATATGCTAGAAGAATTGCTATGATGAAACTATGTCAAAAATATTGAGCTACTAAAATAATTTTTGGTCACCATATGGATGATATAGTTGTTACAACTTTTATGAATATGATAGAATGAAGAAAGCTCAAAGTAATGCCTCCAGTTAATAAAATGTCTTGTTGAGATGTTACATTTGTAAGACCTTTAGCTTATATTAGAGAAAAAGATATTAAAAAGTTTGTTGATGCAAATAATATTCCTTATTCTTGATGCTCTTGTCCTGTTTGAGAAACAACTATGAGAAATAAAATAAAAAAGGCAATTATTCGGCCAAATGAGGCAATTTTACCAAAATATACAGAAAATATTTTTTGGGCTTTGATAAAAGACTTTAAGGAAAAATACGAAAAAGATGGCTATAGTATGTAGCCATCTTTTTATTTCAAACTATTTAAAAGTTTTTTTCTCAATTCTTCAATTCAAATATACTTTTCACTAGAGGTAGCAAAAACATCAACTCAGAAAAATTCTTTTTCTGTAAACATTTTTGATTTAGCAATTTCAGAATTAGCTAATCTGTCAATTTTTGATAAAACAACTATTACAGGTAAACCTAATTCAAGCAAAAATTTATACATTTCGATATCAGAATTTTGAGGTCATATTTTTGAATCTACAAGTAAAACTACTTGCCTAATAAACGGTTTTCTTTCCTCTAAATACCAATTAATTAGAGAATCTAAGTGTTTCATTATTCCTTTTCCTAATTTTGCAAATCAGTATCAAGGTAAATCCGTAAAATAATATTTTCCATTTACTAAAAATAAATTTGCATTTTTTGTTTTTCAAGCTCTCGCACTAGTTTTTACTAAATCCTTTTTTCACATTAGAGAATTCATAATACTAGATTTTCAAACATTTGATCTTCCAATAAATACAATTTCCTTTTTATTATCAAAAAAAACTTCTTCTTCATTAATAGAAACTGATTTTATAAATTCTGCACTAGAAACATTCATAATTTGTTTATTAATCGTTAATTTTTTACACAACAAAAGTAATTATTATCTAGAAAAACTTCTAGCTTTACTTTCTCTTCCTCTATATCATCCTCTATCTCCTCATCTATTTTCTGAATTTCTTCTAAAACCTCATCTTTCTCATCTATCTGAAGATCTAAATGAACTTCTATAATCACTTCTTTTTCCTGAAAAACCTCCTCTAGACCCCCTATCTCATCATCATCTTCTTTCTCCTCATCCGAAACTTCATCTAGTAGAAAAAGATCATTCTTCTTTAGCTCTAACAACAACTGGCTTAATTGAGTCTTGATCTTTGAAAAATCTTAATATAGCTTCTGCTTTATCTTCGGCAACATTCATATAAGAAAATTTATCTAAAATGTCTACTTTTCAAACATCTCAAAGAGACATTCAAGTTTCTTTTTGAATAAAGTTTATAACATCAGGAACAGTTCTAAAAGAATCAAATCTTCCTCTTGCAATAAATAATCTAACTTCTCAAGAATTTCATCTTGAATTTGAAACTCTAAGATTTCTATCATTAAAAGAAGCCCCAGAAAAAATTTCTTTATAATTATCTTTACTAAATTCGTTTTTATAAAGCTTTTTTAAAACTGCTGCAACTACATCTTCGGCAGTTCAATAAGTTAATAATTCTTTAGCTAAATCATGATAATCTTCTAAATCTCCTGCATCAATATTTGCTTTTGCTTTTTCTAAAGCTTTTTTCTTTTTAATTTCAATTAATTCTTCTACTTTTGGTAAATCGTGTTTATCAATTCTTTGTTTAATTATATTTTCTATAAAAAATAATTTTCTTTTATCATTTCTTGAAACAAAAGAAATTGCAATTCAATTTTTTCAAGCTCTACCAGTTCTACCAATTCTATGAGTATAAGTTTCTGGATTATCTGGTAAAGAATAGTTAATAACATGAGTTAAATCATTTACATCAATTCATCTTGCAGCAACATCAGTAGCAACCAAAATAGTTACTTTTTTGTCTTTAAATCTTTGTAAAACTCTTTCTCTTTGTTTTTGATCAACATCACCGTGAATTCATTCAGCTTTATATCATTTAGCAAGTAAACTACTAGCAACCTCATCTACATCAAGTTTTCTTTGACAAAACAAAATTCAATAAAATTCATTTTCAGTTTCAATAACTCTACAAAGAGCTTCAAATTTATCTCTTTCATCTACAAAATAATATTTTTGAGTTATACAAGAATTTGTTATATTATTAGATTTTACAGAAACTAAATCATATTCTCACATATATTTTTTTACTATGTCTAGAATAGATTTTGGCATAGTTGCAGAAAAAAGTAAAACCTTTTTTTCTTTTCTTGTTGATTCTAAAATTTCTTCAATTTCTTCTCTAAATCAAACATTTAACATTTCATCAGCCTCATCCAAAACGAAATACTCAATTTGTGATAAATCAAGTCTTCATTTAGATAAATGATCTTTGATTCTTCAAGGAGTTCAAATAACAATTTGAGGTTTTTTTCTTAAATTAGCAATTTCAGTATTAAAAGATTGTCCTCAATAAAGTAGTGCTATATCAAATCTTTTTCTTACAGCAAAAGATTTTAATTCTTCAGCAACTTGAATAGCAAGTTCTCTTGTGGGAGTCATTATAATTGCTTGAGTATAATGCAAATTTTCATCTATCCTATCAAGAATAGGGAGTCAAAAAGATGCTGTTTTTCAAGTTCAGGTTTGAGCTTGTCAAATAATATCTTTATTTCAATTCAAAAGTAATGGAATAACTCAAGCTTGAATTGGAGAAGGAGTTTTATATCCTTTTTTTTCAATTGCATCAAGTAATTCTTTACTAAGTCACAAATCGGCAAAACTAAGTTCTGTCATTATAAAAATGGTTAAAAATAAAAACGAAATCTTGCATTTAGCAATTTAGCTTCGCAAAAAAAACTTTTCCTCAAGAAGTGTCAGCTTTTTATTTTTTCCTTATTCTAAAAGTAAAACACTGGCAATGAGAATTATATTAAAATTGATAAATCTGTCTAAATGTTAAATTTCTGCCGGATTATATATATTTCTAAAAAAAAAGGAAATTTATTTTAAATTTCCTTTTTTTGATAATATATTGATAGTAAAATTATTATTTTTACGAATTTTTTGAAGAAAGAATTGATATAAAATCTTCTGTTTTTCAGATTCTAATTTTTATTTCTTTAGGAAAAGCTTTGTAAAGCTGTTCTCCCCAAGATGTTGAATAAATTCTATCATCCAAAAAAATAACAATTCAATTATCTGTTTTTGTTCTAACAAGCCTTCAAAATCATTGTTTTAATTTCAAAATAGCTTTCGGAAGGGAGTATTCACCAAAAGAATCACGAAATAATGCAGATCTAGCTTGAAAAATAGGATCAGATGGAACCATAAAAGGAGTTTTATGGATAACTAAATATTTCAAATCTTCTCAAGGAATATCTATTCATTCCCAGAAAGTATCAGTTCAAAGTAAAATAGAGTTTGATGCATTTTCTTTATATAAATTTATTATTTTATGTTTTCATCATCAAATAGATTGTGCATACAAGTTTATATTTTTATTTTTTAAATCATAAAAAACTTTTGAATAAGTTTCTTTTATTGAGAAAAATGATGTAAATAAAACTAGAGTTTTTCATCATGTAAGCAAAAATAATTGTAGTAAAAAATCTATAATTTGAACCATATTATTTTTTACATTTCAAAGGTTATTCGGAATAAAAAGTAATGATTGTTTAGCATAATCAAAATCACTCTCAAGAGAATGGAAATCAAAATTATCTAATTTCAAAATAGATTCCATATAATCAAAAGAATTTCAAATCTGCAATGTTGCACTTGTAAGTAGACAAGTAGACAAATTTGTCCATAGTTTTTCATTTAAATAATTACCGATATTTAGTAATGTATATTCAACAGAAAGACCTCAATAAGTATTAAAATTCAATATTTTTATATATTTTGTCTTGTCTACTCTGTCTAGTGTAATTTTCAAAATATCCAGATAATATTCCAAATTAAAAATTTCTTTAGAAATTGATTTATAAACATCATCTTGGAGTGTAGACAAAGAATCAATAAAATCAATTATTAAAAATTCAATATTTTTATAAAATTCCAGATTGTCTATTCAATTGTCTATATGAGAATAAAATTTGTCTGTAATTAAAATAGTTTTATATGAACTATTTAGAGTATTTTGTTTTAAATAATTCTCCATTACTTCAAAAAGTGCTTCCAAATCAAAAAGTAATTTATCTAATGAAGTAAAAATAGATGATAAAACTATATTATGTTTTTTTAAAATTCTTGTAATATTCAAAACTGTTCTAGAATAATCTTGTAAAGAAAAAGATTTTTTCAAAGAATTTGTTATTGTGTCCTCCAAAGAATGTGCTTCGTCAATTATCAAATTTTCAATACTTCAAAGAATAGAGTTATCAGAACTAATATCTTGAAATAAAATATTATTATTTATTATTACTATATTTGAAGTTTTTGCTGCTTTTCTAGCTTTTAAAATAAACTCATATTTTTCAAAAGGATTTTCAGAAGAGAATACAAAATTATCATCTGAATTTATTTCTCTAATAAAACTAAATTCTTCTCCATAATAATCAAGTTCATCTAGTTCTCACAATTCCGTTTTTTTAAGCCAAAATAATATTTTTAAGACAAAACTAGATTTTATGTCAGAAAAATCTGTTTCATAAAGCAAAAAGTTATAAAAAGCATTTAAAGACAGATAATTTCTTCTTCATTTTAATTTAGAAAAAGAAAAATCAAATCACAAGCTTTTGCTCAAAAAAGCTAAATCTTTATAATAAATTTGATCTTGGAGAGCTTTTGTTGATGTAGAAATATAAACTTGACTTCCAGTTTTTACGGATTTAAATATTGATGGAATTAAATAAGCTAGTGTTTTTCAAACTCATGTTGGTGCTTCTATTACAGATTTTTTTTGTTTATTTAAAGCCTCTGAAACTATATCAAACATCTTTGATTGATTTTGTCTTAGTTCCATAAAATTATTTTCTAAAACTAATTCTTCTAATTTTTTAATTTCTAATTTGTCATCAAAAAACTTTTTAGTTTGTCTACTGTAGACAGATATTATGTCTACAATAAAAACTTCTAATTCTCGCTCATTTAATTTTTTTGATATTTCATAGGAAAGTATTTTTTCATAAATGTACTCTAATCCTCAATTATTACTTTTAGACAAAACAAATGAAAATATTTTTTTGTCTACTTCTGAAAATGATCTCATTTTAGAAATAAGATGCTCAAAAAGATAAATTGCTCATTTTGTATCATCTAAAGCTCTATGAGCATTTTCTAAAGAAAAACCTAAAGACTTTGACAAGGAACTCAAACTTAGAGAAATTTCTCAAAGCATCAAAAAATTTGATAAATAAAAAGTATCTATACAAATATTGTTTTTTAAAGAAATTCACCATTTCTGAAGAAAAGAAATATCAAAACCTATATTATGTCATAAAATAGGAAAATCTCAAATAAAATCTAAAACAGTTTTACTAATTTCGGACCAAGAAGGAGAATTTATTAAATCTTCATCTTTAATATTTGTAATTGTGGAAACTATATTAGGAATCTGTATAGTTGGTTTTACAAAAGTAGAATATTCTTCTTTTATTTCAAAAGTTTTTGGATCAAATTTTACAAGAGCAATTTCAATAATTTGGTCATTATCTTTATCAAGTCATGTTGTTTCTAAATCTAGTGCTACTATCATTTTGAAAAAGTTTTATAAAAAAATAATAAAATAATTATATGCAAAAAAAATAAACTACTAAAAGTTTTTTATTTTTTTATATTTTACTTGATAAAATCATTTAATTCAATAATCTATAAAAAATTATAATTCTTAAATTGTTCTTAAATTAAGAATGTAATTTATAAATATTATCGTTTATAATAAAAAAATGAAAAAGGTTATATTTGTTATAATAGCTTGATTATTAGCTATAAATCATATTTATGCAATTCATAGAGATGATATTATTTTATGATGAAATATAACAATATCAAACACTGAAGAAAATATTGATAATGCGAAATTAATTGAAAAAGATACTTCAGAATTCAAAAGAAAACTTGAAATAATAAGAGATAAATATTTTTTAAAGGAAGACAAGACCATAAAAAAAACTATCGGTGAAATTCAAGAAATAATCTACACTTTAAGAAAAGTACAAACAACAAAAGTTGAAAAAAGTATAGCAGACACTGTAATAAGAGAAAATATAGATAAATTAAAAGAAATAAACTCAAATCTAAAACCGTATTTGAGAAAAATAAAAATTGATTTTGAAAATAAAAAGTTGCAATATTTTGGGATAGCATCAAAACTAGAGAATAGTCTAGATAAAATAATTGACTGAATTTATAAAAAATATTGAAATAAAAATAACCTTAGAGAAAAAGAAGAAAAAATGATTTCTTTGGCATATAAATTAAAAAAACAAAAAGACAAATTATGAGAATTCAAAAAACAAAATTTTAATAACAAAGAGGAATTAAGGTTAAAACTTATAGAAATAGTAAAAAATATTAGATATTTAGTGAAAGAAATAATTTCTTTATCAAAAAAACTCTAATCTGAAGCAATACAAATTCAAATAACTTTTAAAGCTCAATTGTATTTTAATAATTTTGCTATTTCATTAAGTGTAGTTCAAGTAGAAACTACATCATCAACTATATAGACAGTTTTTCAAATAATATTGTCTATATAGTTTTTATTTATTCTAAAGGAATTATCTAAATTATGTAATCTATCTTGTCTAGACAAATGACTTTGTTGTCTAGTGTTTTTTATTCTTTTTATTATATTATCTTCACATTTTCTTCACATAAAATTTGATATAAACTTTGCCAAAATATAACTTTGATTATATCATCTTTTTAACTTTCTAAAAAAATACATTGGGACTGGTATAATAATTGAATCTTCTACATATATATTTTTAAACTCTTCTGATTTTGTTATATAAAAAGCAAAATCTTCTAAAATATCTTTTCTTCAAAAGAATTTAGAATCTTTTATAAGCTTTTTTATTACTTTATTATTATAATGAGTTAGAACAAATATAGAGTCAAGAAAAAATTCTTTAGAACATTCATGGTGAGTAGAAAAATTATCTGAATAGTTTTTACAGAAATAACAGCAAGATGTATACTTTTGCATACTCAAAAAACATTCTTCACACAAAAAACTTCATTCTTTTTTACAAGAATAACATTTTTTTGGAAAAAGTGTATCTTTTATAAATTTTAAAAAGTTCATATAAATAATATTAAATTAAATCTTGAAAAATAATATATATTAATAAAATATAGACAAATTTGATGAAAAAATTTCAATAACTTTTATTTACTTTGGACAGCAAAAGAAGCTTTTATAAAAAAAATAATTATTTAGATATTTTTTTCAACCTTATAAAGCTAATAAAAATCAAAATAGAAATCATAAACAAAACAATTCACAAAAGCAAAAAAGAAAAATTCCTATTTATAAAAAAAAAGTAATAAAAACTGGAAAAAAAAGTAAGCGAATAAGAAATTATATGAAAAAAATAATTATCAAAAATATATTTATATTTAATTAAATAACTTGAAATTATTATAGAAAAACTCAGTAAAAAAGACAAGATAAGGAAAATAATATTAGCTTCTAAATAAGAAAAAATAGAATAATAAAACAAAATCAGAGAAGTTAAACTAAAAAAAGATAATGAAATATAATTTTGAAAATTATAGTGAATTTTATAATTAAAAACTATCAAATATGATAAAATAAAGTAAACTATTAATAAATATGAATCAGTTAATAAATTAATAATTCAAAAAATTATAGAAATATAGGAAAAAATCACTGAAATTCATCTTAGAGTATATTTTGAATTATAAAATATTTGTACTTTTTGGAGATAAAAATAGGAAATAATATTTAAAAAAAATGAAACTATAAAAAAATTAAAAAACATTTCTGTAAAAATAATTTTTAAATAAAAGGAAATTAATACAAAGCTATAAACAAAAAAGTAAACAAGTAAAGAATTATCTGCATCACTTTTATGTAATTTGTTTTTTCAAAAATTTACTAAAAATAAAAGTAATACAAAAAATCAATTTATGTTATTTATAATACTTAAATCTCCTCCAGAAATAAAATAGCTTAAATAAATATAAGTATAATATATTGAAAAAATTATTGTGTTTATTTTTATAAAATCTCTTAATATAAAAAATTTGTGAGTTAGAAAAAATAACCCCAAAATAATAATATTTCAAAATAATATAAAATATTCAAAGTTCCCTATATTAAGAGACTTTATAATCAGAAAAACTGATATATAAAAAAATAGAAATCATACATAATAAAAATATTTTTTTAAAAATACTGAAAAATCCAGTAAGGAAAGTTTTACTTTTAATTTAGGATTTTCTGATATATTTGATATTATTTTTGGTTTAGTATTTGAAAAATAAACAAATAAAAATATTCCCAAAAACAAAAAAAATATTGTCTCAAATATTAAATTTCAACTTATAGAATCTAAATTTCTCGTAATTTTTACATAATCAAAAAAAACTAAATCTCATTTTGTTAGCCTATAAAAAATAAAAAATATAAAAGAAAAAATTAGTGATATGAAAAATAAAACAAATTTCATAAATTTGTATTTAGAAATTAATTATCCAAAATATAAAGATAAATAATAAAAATACAATAGAAAATATAAGAGAAAAAAGTCATTTACTCAAATTAACAAGAACAAATGCTATTATGAAAAATATTAAGAAAAATATTCAATCGTAATTTAAGTTAAAATTTAAAATTCAGTTTTTATATAAAAATAAATAAAGTAAAAATAATATACAAAAAGAAAAAATAGCTCTAAATGTGTAATTATTTAGTGATACTAAAAATTCTAAAGCATATGAAACTGCTATATTATATCATTTTACTAACTTTGTATAAGACTTTAACTTTCAGCTTTTTTTAGCTTTTAAAAGCAAAATATTTTGTAAAATTACTTTTCTTTTTAATAAAATTAAATCTTTTTCTTCTCAGTTTTTTCAAAAAGGAAGCAAAAATTTGTAAAAATTTTTTAAAATAAAAAAAGTATTTTCTTTTAATTTCTCGTTATACTTTTTTATTAAAAGTTCTGTTTTTAGGTAATTATAACTTTCTTTATCTATTTCATCTCATTTTATCATTAAATCTTTTTTTGCTTTTATTCCATCAAAAAAGTTTTTTACTTTGGAAATAAAACTAGAAATTATAAAATTAAAATCTCTATCTTTTTCTATAAATTGTTCTTTTGATCAAACTTGTTTTAAAAGTTTGTTTGTTTCTTTTAAAAGTTTTCTTGAATTATTATCTTTATGCTTTTCTAGAGCTTCTAACTCAATACTTCATACTTTTACAAGAGCAGCTTCTGCTACTTCTTTTAGTTTTGATAAGTTTGTTGATTTTTTTAATTTTGTAATATTGTTATAAACTTCTTTTAATTTTAGCTTTTTTTCAGCATCAACTTCTTCATCACTTGAATTATCAAGAATATTTTTTATTTTTAATAAAACAAAATCTATCATTCTATAAGTTTCCTCTAATTCTTTTTTTAAGAAAAAATTTTCTGGATTTTTATTTTTATCCAAAACTCTATTATTTCAAAGATTGTTTTCATCTTCTTTATCTTCTTTTTGTGATTTTGATAAATCTTCTAAATATAGAGTATATTGTTCTTCTAAATCTCTTACTAAATCTTTTTTTTCTCATTCTGATTTATTTACATCATTTTCATGATATAAAAGTTTGACATTATATCAAAGTCAATCTTTCAATTTAAGATACACTTTAAAAGAATCTGAAGCTATAACTTGTCATGTTTTTACTTGACCATTTTTTTCTGCTTCAAAGAAAAATTTATTTCAAGTTATATTATCTTCTTTATATAATTCAACTGCCAAAACAGAGTATCATTCCTTGTGAACTTTTTCTTTTGCTTCTAAATCTGAAATTGCATTTAGAACTATGGAATATTTTTTTTGTCATTTTGAGACAGAAACTTTGTATTTTGGCATTTTTTGTTTATATTAATATGCAAAATGTAAAAGTTAATAAAATCTTACTCTTTTATAATATTTTAATTAACTTTTTTATATTATATTGTTTTCTTTTTTATTATTATAATATATATTATTAGTAATAATAAAAATTGTTAAATTGTTAAAAATAAATTAGTTCTATTTAAATAATTTATAATTTTGTTTAATTAACTTATAAAACTAGAAGTAAAATACTATTTCATAACACTATCCAAATTATAATATCATAAAATCGAATAAAAATCAAAAAAATGTAATGTTAAAAAGTCAGTATTTTTTATTTATAGTTTTGAAAAAAATATTTTTTAACGAAAAGTTTTCATTAAAAAATATTTTTTATTGACTTGCCTTTTTCATATAAATCATATAATTCAAATTGTGCAAAAATATTATTTTACTTTTTTACTTGTATTTTTTAAAATGAATAAAATTTTTAGAATATTTACTTTTTTTATCATTATTTTAACATTTTTTTCACTTGGAGTATTCTATTCTGATTATATAAAGGAAGTTTATGTTAAAAATGTTTTAAAAACCACCAATATTACCAATAATTATGAAAATAATTTATTTAATTCAAAAGATTTAGATCTAAATTCGTTTTGGAATGTTTATTCAAAAATAAAACAAGATTATTACGATTCAGATTGAATAGAAAAACATAAATTAACAGATTGAGCTATAAAATGACTTGTTGAATCAATTTGAGACAAACATTCTGAATTTATGACTCGTGATGAAAATAAAAAGTTTCAAGAGGCTTTAGCTTGAGATTTTGAATGAATTTGAGCTGTTGTTGACAAAATAGATGCTTGAGTTCAAATTGATAGAATTATAAAAGGCTCTCCAGCAAAACAATATTGACTTTTGAAATGAGATATTATTTTAGAAGCAAATTGAATAAAACTAGATTCTCTTAGTTTATATGATGCGGTTGACAAAATCAAATGACCAGCTTGAACAAGTGTTAAATTAAAAATTTTTAGAAATTGAGAAAAAGATTTTTTAAATATAGAAGTTATTAGACAAAAAATAAATATTCCTTCTGTTGAATGAGAATTTTTTGAAGACTCAAAAATTGCATATATTGCTTTAAATATGTTTTGAGAACATACTTCAGCTGAATTTATTTCTGAACTAAATAAATTAAAAGAAAAAAATCCAGAATGATTAATTATAGATTTGAGAGATAATTGAGGTTGATATTTGATTAGTGCAGTTGAGATTTTATCAGAGTTTGTAAAAAAATGAGAGATACTTGTAAAAGTTAAATATAAAAATCAATTTTTTAATGAGGTTTATACAAGTATAAATTCTTGAAAAGTTTTTGATAAAAAAATAGTTATATTAATAAATGGGAATTCAGCTTCAGCTTCAGAAATAACAGCTTGAACTTTGAGAGATTACGATAAAGCAATTTTAGTTTGAGAAAAAACTTATTGAAAATGATCAGTTCAAAAACCTTTTGATATGGAAGATTGAGCTTTATTAAAGCTTACAATAGCAAAATGGTTTACTCCAAAAGACAGAAATATAGATAAAGAATGAGTTGAACCAGATATAAAAGTTGAATTTAAAAAAGAAGATTATATTCCAGAACCTTGACAAGAAAAAGATTTCAAGCCATATGATAGACAGCTTGAAGAAGCAAAAAAAGTTTTGAAAAATTATATAAAAATTTGAGATTTAGAGAAAACTGTTAAAACAGAAAATGAGAGATTAAAAAAGTAGCAAAAAAATTTTTTGGAGTATTTTGAAAAAATTAGAAATAGCTAAAAAATTCTAAAAAGAATGTCAAAATATTTCTTTTGAAATGAAAGTTTGGAAAGAAGAAGTTTTTTTGACCGATTTTACCAATTCTAAAATTTAATACCTTAGAAGAAGCAATAAATTTAGCGAATGACACTGAATATTGACTTTGAGCTTATGTTTTCACAAAAAGTAAAGATAACTTTTTACAAATTTCAAAAAAAATAAAAAGTTGAATGGTTCAGATGAATAATGTAAGTTATTGAATTCCAGAAGATCCCTTTTGATGATACAAAAATTCTTGAATTTGAAGAGAACATTGAAAATGGTGATTTCACGAATTCACAAATATAAAAGTCGTTAGTATGCCAAAATAAAATATTTAAAAAAATTTTGCAATATTTCAAAAAGTTACTAAAATACTTTTAACTTCATAGTAAAAAATGAGAGTTTGCTTGACAGATTCTCTTTTATTATGGAAAAATTATAATTTAATTTAAAAAAATATGTTAGATTTGAAAAAAATAGAAGCAGCAATCAATTTAATTTCTATTGAAAAAAAGATTAAAAAGGAAAAAATTGTTGAAATTATTGAATCAGCTTTAAAAACAGCTTATAGAAAAGATTATTGAAATAAAGATGATAAAGTAAATGTTAGATTAAATTTTGAAAGTGGAGAAATTGAAATAACTCTTGAAAAAACTCTTGTTTCTGAAGTTACAAATCCAGCACTTGAAATAAGTTTTGAAGAATTATGAGATGATGCTTCAGAGTTTGAAGAATGAGAAGTTATTGAAATTGATGTAACTGACGAAGTTATGAAAAATTGAGCTGAATCTTTTTGAAGAATTGCATCACAAGCTGCTAGACAAGTTATAATTCAAAAAATTTGAGATAGTGAAAAAGAAAGAATTTATGAACTTTTTCTTTGAAAAGAAGGAACGGTTGTAAATATGAAAATTGAACTGGTTGAATGATGAAAAGTAATTTTTGATTACAATGGAAATCAAGTAGTTTTACCTAAGTCAGAACAAGTTTCAAGAGATAATTATGTAGCTTGACAAAGATATTATCTTTATGTTGCTGAAGTTTCAAATGAAGAAAATTCTTCACCAAAAGTTGTTTTATCAAGAAAAAGAAAGGAATTAGTTTCTGCTATTTTTGCTGAACATGTTCCTGAAATAAAAGAATGAATTGTTGAAATAGATAGAATTGTAAGACATCCTTGAGTTAAAACAAAAATGCTTGTTTCTTCAACTTTTCCTGAAATAGACCCAGTTGGAACCATGATTGGTCAAAAGTGAATTAGAGTAAAATCTGTTATGGATGAAATTTCATGAGAAAAAATCGATATTATACCAAATAATGATGATATTAGAGAAGTTATCAAAAAATCTTTAACTCCAGCTGAGGTTGTTAAAGTTGAAATTTTTGAGAATGAAGATAGAGTTAAAGCTTATATAAAAGAATGAGATAGAGCAAAAGCAGTTTGAAAAAATTGATTAAATGTAAATCTTGCTTCAGAATTAGTTTGATACAAAATTTCTGTAGAAGAAATTAAATAATTTAGTTCTTTAAAAAATCAAATATATGAAAGTTTTATTTAAAAAGTTAGTTGTAAATGTAGGTCATCCTTGAGATATAAAAGAAGTAAAAATTTGATATGCTCAAAATTTTTTATTTCCGAAAGGATTTGCGATAGAATTAACTCCAGATTTAGAAAAAAAGTTAAAAGAAGATCAGAAAAAAAAGGAAGCAAATAAAAGAGAATTAATAGAAAATAAACATAATATAATTGAAAGTTTATCTTGAAAAGTTCTTAATTTCAAATTACAAACTTGAGCTCATGGGAAAGTCTTTGGTTGAATTGGAGAAAAAGATATTTTGAAAGAATTAAAAGCAAAATACAAAGTTGACTTAAATAAATCAAATATTATGTTTCAAAATTGACATATAAAAACTATTTGAAAAACAGAGTTTTTTGTAAATATTTGAAAATGAGCAACTTGTAAAATGTTTGTAAATATAGAAAGTTTGTAAAAATTTTTATTTTTTTTGACATCAAATTAAAGGAGTAGATACAGTTTGTATTAATTTTCCTTTTTTGTAAAAGCTAGATTATAGATTAAATAAGAAATTTTTAAATATAATTAATAAAAAAATTATGTCAATATTAGCAATAGATTTGTGAAATAAAAAATGTTGATTAGCAGTATCTTGTGAAAATATAGCTTTCCCTCTAAAAATAGTTCAAAGAGTGAGTTTAATTTCAAATATAAAAATTTTACTTAGAGAAAGAAATATTTCAACAATTGTAGTTTGACTTCCTTTCGATTTATATAATAAAGATTTAAAACAATTAAATAAGACAGAAAAATTTATTGAAAAGTTAAAAGAAACTTTTAAGGATAAGGAAATAATTTGAATAGATGAAAGATTTACTACTTTTGAAGCAAAAATTTTTTCAAAAAAAAAGCATATTGACGATATTTCTGCTTCTTTAATTCTTGATACTTATTTAAGTAAAAAGAAAAATAATTTAATTTAAAAAATATGTACCTACTTTTAGCAATAATTCTTTGATTAAGTATAAATTTTGTATCATGAGGACTTCCCTTTAGCACTGTAATTTGTGTTTTTGCAGGAATATTTTTGATTATGCCATCTTTACTCAAATTTGATCTAAAAGATTTTTTGATTTTAAAAGATAAAAAACAATTAGTTTTAATAAATATAATCATAAACTTTCTATTTTTACCATTACTTTTTTTTGTTTCTTCAAGTATTTTGTTTTGAGAAACTTCTTTTTTGAAATATGCTTTTTTGCTTCTTTGACTTCTTTCTTGAGGTTGAATGCTTTTATCTTGGGTCTGAAAAACTTCTTGAGATTCAAAAATAGCTTTTAGCTTATTTATCGTAAATTTTGTTATTTTTTCAATTATATTTTTTCCTTTGAATAGTTTACTTTTAGAACAGTGAGAAATGGCAAAAAATACAACAAGTTTATTTATGGATTTTTCATTAAAAAATTCAGCAGATGTTGATACTTGTGTTATAAATAATTTAACTTGATGAACTTTTTCTTGTTTTTCTTCTTCTGGAGCTGTTTCTCCAATAGTTTCATTTTTTATACTTGTTATTTTTCCATTTTTTGTTAGTAGAATTATTAGACTTTCTAGAAGATTATCAAAATTTTTTATTTCAAAAATCAAAATAATATCCTCTATTTCAACTTTTTTATTAATTACTTATATATTTTCTTTAGAACAAGTTCATAATATTTTAGATACGGATAAAATTTTAATTTTAAAAATAGCATTTTTATTAATATTTTTGTATTTAATTTCATTTCTGGTTTCTTATAGTATTTATTATTTTTCAAAAAATAAAGAAACAAATGCTTTGTTTTGGGTAAGTTTCACAAGATTTATTACTCTTTGACTTGTTTTTTCTTTTGTTTATTCAACTTATTTTTGAACAGAATTTTTGATAGTTTTTGTGATTTCATATTTTATTCAAATTATATTTTCATTTATAGCTTCTTATCTAATTAGAGAGTAAAAGTAGGTAAAATATTAAATAAAAATAGATTTTATTTACAACATCTATTTTTATTTTTTTATATAAAAAATTTTGATTTTGGGGAAAAATGTATCGTCCCACTCAAATCTGACCACTTGAAAAGACTCAGAGATGAGATACTAAAGAGCAAAACAAGTCAAAAAAATAGATTAAAATTTTTTCTAAAATTCATAATAGTTAAATATGGCTTACTAATCACATTTTAACAAAATAAATAATTATCAAAAAATAGTATTATTTTTGAAAGAAAATAAAAAACTATATATTTTAACAATTAATTATTTATCTATGGAAGAAATGAAAATAACAAGGCTAGTAAATCATTTGAGAGAAACAGGATACAAACATCAAACAAACAAAAAATATTTTACTTTTTGAATGAGCTAAAATTAGAAGAGTTTATGATGAGCAAAAAAATAAAAGGTATTTTTCTGTTATTGATATTGTGGCTGTTTTGACATAACAAAGTGATTATACAAGATCTAGAAAGTATTGGAATAAACTTGCTGAAAGATTGAGAATTGAATGAAGTGAAGTGGTGACAAATTGTCACCAGTTGAAAATGTTAGCTCAAGATTGAAAGATGAGAGAAACAGATGTTGCAGATATTGAAACTATTTTGAGACTTGTACAATCAGTTCCTAGTAAAAAAGCTGAACCTATAAAATGTGGTTAGCAAAAGTTTGAAATGAAAGAATGCAAGGAAAGAATTAGAGGAAAAAACTTGAAAAAGAGTTGTAACTGGAGAAAATTTTTTGAAGCTACAAAAAGAGAATATGAGATTTGAGAAATAAGAAAGTATTATAATTTAATTTTTAAATGAAAATTTATGACTGAAAATGTAAAAATATCAATATTTAGAAAAAATCATCTAAATTCTGTTGTTGATTTAATGAAAGAGTTTGATGGATACTTATAATCTCTTTCTACATCAAAAAGAGAAATTTTTGATTTCAAGACCAAAAAAGAAAAAATTTTGAAATATTGATTTTGAAAAGAAAAACTTTTTTCTTGATATGTAGCTAAAAATAAAGGAGAAATTTTATGATATGCACTATATCATTATTGATTTGATCCAGATGAAATGAATTGAAAAGTTATACATTTGGTAGATTTCTTTGTTAGTGCAAAAGCAAGAAGAATGTGAATAGGAACAAAGTTATTTGAAAAATTAAAAAGTGAAAATTGAATAATTGCTATTTATTTTTGAGTTTGGCTAAAAAATGAAAAAGCAATACATTTTTATAAAAAAATTTGAGCTGATTGGGTAGATGATTGTCCATATATGAGGATGGAATTGAAATAAAAAAATTTTATTAGAAAAATTACTTTTGAATGTATAATTACAAAAAAGTCTTTACTTTTTTAACATAAGTGTTAAAATGTTGAAGACTTTTTTAATTATTTATCAAAAAAAGTATGTTTAGAAGAAATATTTATTTAGAAAAAATTGTTTCAGAATTAGAGAAAAAACAGGATATTTTATTTTTGGTTGGAGCTAGGCAAGTGTGAAAAACTTCTTTGCTGAAAAGTTTGATAGAGTTTGGATATATTACAGAAGATGAAACTTTGTTTTTATATTGAGATAAATTATTAGAATTTGGTATTTCTAAATCTATAGATTTGGAGAATTTAATTTTTAATACTATAAAAAAAGAGAAACTGAAATTTCTCATTATTGATGAAGCTCAGTATGTAAAAAATATAGGACTTATTTTAAAAATTTTTATAGATCAAGTAAGAAGAGAGGATTTTAATTTCAAGATTATAGTAACTGGAAGCTGAAGTTTGGAAACTTTTAGATGAATGACAGATAGTTTAATTTGAAGAAAAAAAGTTATTCAAGTGTATTCTTTGAGTTTTATGGAATTTTTGGAATATAAAGAGTTCAGTCTAGAAAAAGCAAAAAATATTACATTAGAAAATATTTATATTTTGAATACTTATTTTGAAGAGTTTATAAATTATGGCTCATATCCTAGAGTTGTGATGGAACAAACTCCAGAATGAAAACTGGAAATTTTGAATAATTTATTCAAAGATTATATTTACAAAGATATTTGATTTTATCTAAAAGAGGATGAAGTTATTTCATTTGATAAATTTTTGAAATATATTTCTACTTGAGTGTGTTCTTCTGTTGCTATTGATAAAATAATTCAAGATCTTTCTATTTCAAAAAGATTGGTAGATAAATTTATGTTTCTGGTAGAAAATACTTTTGTTGTAAATTTTGTTCCTGCTTATTTTTCAAATAAACAAAAAGAAATTTCTAAGGCAAAAAAGATTTATTTTTCAGATTTGGGTTTTTTGAGAAAAGTTTTAGGAATTTCTTTTATCACTTGAGAAGTAAGATGAAAGTTTATAGAAAATTTTGTTTTTACAGAGATACAGAAGTACAAAACAGAACTAGAAAAACTTTATTATTATGGGAAAAAGTCTCAAAGTGAAATAGATTTTATTTTACAAAATGAGTTTACTGGAAAAATTTTTCCTATAGAAGTAAAATCAGGTTCAAAAGATATTATTCCTATAATTTTTAAGTCTTTTTCAGAAGATTATTCAGAAATAATAGAAAATTTTTATCTTATCAATAATGATATTTGTAAAACAAGAGAATTTGGAGAAAAAGAACTAAAAATAATTTCTTATTTGAATTTGTTTGTTGTATTTTATAAAGAAATTCAATTACTAAGAAATTCTTAGTAGTTCAAAATGAGTTATGCTCAAAGTAAAAAGAAAAACTACTTTGAAAAATTTGTAAAAAAGTATTAAATTAACTAATGGAAGCTGTAAAAATGTATTTAGGTAAATAATATTGCATTTTTAATATAATATTGTATACTTAATTGTATTACATTATTAATTATAAAAGTATGACAGTTATTTCTTTTAGACCAGAATTTGAAAATTTGCAATTTCTCAATGAGTTTGCAAATATTTCCAAAACAGAGCTTATTAATAAAGCTTTGTCAGTGTATAAAAAATATCTTTTAAGAAAAGAATTAAGAGAATGATTTTTACTTCAATCAGAAGAAGATTTATCTTTATGTAATGCAGATTTTGCAGACTATATTTCATTATTAGAAAAAGAAAATGAATTATAAACAATTTGAAATCTATGATATAAATTTGAATCCAACAAAATGATCAGAACAATCTGGAATCAGACCTTGTCTTATTTTGCAAACAAATGCAGTTTCAGATATTTGAAAAACTACTATTATTGCAATTTTTACTTCAAAAAAGTTAGAAAGAATTTATCCATATGAAGTTTTGGTTTCTAAAAGTGAACAAAATTGATTAGATTTAGATTCAAAATTAAAGTTAGATCAAGTAAGAGTTGTTGATAAAACAAGAATTTTAATGAAAAGATGAGAAATATCTGATGTACAAACTCAAGAAAAAATTTTAAAAGCTCTTGATATTATTTTTGATATGAAGGGAAATTTTAGGTAAAATTTTTTAGAATTATTTTGTTTGAATTAGGGAAAATTATAGCAGACTGAACTTTGCAGGAACTTTTAGAGCAAAATAATGAGTTTAGGAAGATGTGGGAAGAGTTTAGGGAGTAATTTATATAAAAAATTTTGATTTTGGGGAAAATTTCATATTCTCTAAACACAATAATTTTAATTACTAAAAAAATAAATTATGAGAGTTTTATTAAAAATCTCTTGAGAAGCTTTGATGTGAGAAAGAGATCATTGAATAGATCCGCATTTTTTGAGAAATTTGGCTTTAGATATAAAAGAAATTCATGATAGAAATATTGAAATATGAATTGTCTTATGAGCTGGAAATTTATTTAGATGAGTTGCTTGAGCTTCAAATTGAATGGATAGAACTTCTGCAGATTATATGTGAATGATTGCAACAATTATGAATTGAATTGCAATGCAAGATGCTTTGCAATCTATTTGAGAAAAAGTTATTTTGATGAGTGCTTTGGATATTCCAGAAGTTTGAGAAAGATATATTCAAAGAGAAGCAGTTAGGTATTTGGAAAAATGAAAAATTGTGATTTTTGTTGCTGGAACTTGAAATCCATATTTTACTACTGATACAGCTGGGGTTTTGAGAGCTTTAGAAATTAAAGCTGATATGATGATAAAAGCTACAAAAGTTGATTGAGTTTATGATAAAGATCCAAAAAAATTTGATGATGCTAAATTAATCTCAAAAGCAAGTTTTGATGAAGTTATAAAAAATGATATTAGAGTAATGGATCAAACTTGAATTGCATTAGCTCGTGATTGAAAAATGATGTTAAAAGTAGCAAGTCTTTACAAAAAACAAGCTATTTTGAGAGCTATATTATGAGAAGATGAGTGAACGACAATAATTTAATTTTTAAGAATAATTTTATGAAAAAAATAATTTTACTTGTTTTTGCAATATTTTTATTATCTGCTTGTGGGACAGAAGTAAAACAAGATAATACAAATTCTTCTACTTGAGTAGTAGAAAACTCTATTTCTACAGAAGTTAATTCTGGAACAACAAATGAAACTTTATTAAATAACGAAGAGCAAATGACAAAAAAAATAGGTGTTCAAAATGAACCATTACAAAATTGAGATATAGTTGCAACAATGAAAACAACAAATGGGACAATAAAAATAAAATTATTTAGAACTCTAGTTCCAAATACAGTAAATAATTTTATCTGATTAGCTCAAAAATGATATTATAATGGAATAATTTTTCATAGAACTATAAATAATTTTATGATTCAGGGTGGAGATCCAACTTGAACTTGAATGTGATGAGAAAGTATTTATTGAGAAAAGTTTAATGATGAATTTAATCCAGAATTAACAAATATTAGATGAAGTATTTCAATGGCAAATTCTTGAAAAAATACAAACTGAAGTCAATTTTTTATAAACCAAAAAGATAATAATTTTCTTGACAATAAACATTCTGTTTTTGGGCAAGTTATTGAATGAATTGATAATGTTGATAAAATAGCAAAAACTCAAACTTGAGCTAATGATAAACCTACAAAAGATATAAAAATTATTGAAATAAAAGTTCAAAAATATAATTCTGGGAAATATGAAGATTATAAAATTGATGAAGCTGAAAAAGTTAAACAGTATAAAGAAAGAATAAAAAAAGAATCTGAGGCTAAAAAAACTTGAAAAGTAAAAGCTTGAGATACAGTTTCTGTAAACTACAAATTAACTCTTGAAGATTGAACAGAAGTTGATAATTCTTACAAAAGATGAACTCCATTAGATTTCACAGTTGATGGACAAATGGTTATAAAATGATTTAATGAATGAGTAAAATGAATGAAAGTTTGAGAAAAAAAGAAACTTGAAATTTCTCCTAAAGATTGATATGGTGAATATAATGCAAAAAATGTTGAAAAAGTTCCAAAAGAACAATTGAAATCTTTTGTTGAAGCTTGAGTTGAATTAAAAGTTTGAAATAAATTGCCAACTCAATATGGAAATTTTGTAATAAAAGCAGTTAGTGAAAAAGATATTACAATAGATCTAAATCACGAACTTGCTTGAAAGAAATTAATTTTTGAAGTAGAACTTGTTGAGATAAAGTAAAAATAGCTTTTAAAATAAAATACACCTATTTTTAGGTGTATTTTATTTTAAAAGCTAACATAAAGCATTCTTTTTTCGGCTTCTCAAATGGAACTATTAATATTTTTTCAATTTGCAAAATAAAAATATCATTGTTTTTCATAAGATTTTTGAGAAGCTATATTTGATTTGTTTATATCAATACAAATAAAAGCTTTTTCAAAAATCTTTCTATAATGTTTTTCTGCTAAAAAAATTACTTTTGCAAGTCATTTTCATCTAAAAACTCAGTAAATTCTTATTCAACTTGTGTGGATTTTAGACACATTTTGCAAAACTTTTTCATAAATTTCATTATTTAGAATTTCTTTAATTTCGGGTAATTTTGCTGGTCTTCACCACCAAATTCAAGCTAGATTATTATTTTTATCAAGCAAACAAAATAAAAATCTATTCTCATCGTTATACCATTTTTCAAACTTTTCTATACTAGAAAATCTATTCAAGTCTCATGTATTATTTATTAAATCAATATCTGTTTTGTCAGTAGAAAAATTTATTAACTTTTCTACTTGTTTTATTGGTATTCAAAGAGAAATATAAAATTCTCAAATTTTTTCTAAAATATTATATTCTCAAAAATTTGGTTTTCTGTAAAGAATTTCTTGCATAATTTTTTCTGCTTTTTCAATATCTTCAACTTGTCAAACATCAACAAATTCTCAATCCATATTTATAAGATGAAATTTTTCTATTTCACAAAATTTGTTTATAGAGTCTGTTATTTCATATTCTCATCTAGGTGAAAGTTCTATTTTTTCATTAATTTCAAAAAGCTTGTCAGAAAATTTATAAACTCATACATTTGTAGTATTTCCATAAAATTCTTTCGGTTTTTCTATAATTTTAATTGCTGTTAAGTCAGCATTTTTAATGTAAACTCAATATTTTGAGGGATTTTCTACTTCTCTTGTTAAACATCAATATCAAGATAAATTTATTATTTTTATAAAATCTTTTTTTTCAAAAATACTATCTCAATTTATTAGTAAAAAATCTCAAGAAAATTTGATTCATCTCAAAGCTCATCAAGTTCATTTATCATCTCCTTGCTCAAAATAAGTAATTTTAGTTCATTTAAAATTATTTCAAAAATATGAAATAAAACATTTTTTCAAATATTTTACAACAATAATTATTTCATCAACTTCATCATAAATATTTTCTATTAAATGCTCAATTATAGGTCTTGATGCTATTTGTATCATTGGTTTTGGAATTGTGTTTGTAATCGGTCTTAATCTTGTTCATTGACCAGCTGCTAAAATTATTGCTTTCATAAAAATTTGTTAAATATAAATTTGGATGATTATATGTATTAAGTTTTTTTTTCAAAAAAATATATGAAAAATTTTGTAAAAAAGTTTTTATTCATATACTTTGGTATAATTTTAATCTTTAAATTTTTTATTATGTCTAACAAAACTAATATAACTGTTATTTGATGATGAGCTGGAACTTTTAATATTTTATATTGACTTAAAAAAGTCTTTGATGAAAGTGAAAGTAATTTAGCCGCAATTATAGCAATGACTGATTCTTGATGAACTGCTTGAGAAATAAGAGATAAATTCTGAGTATTACCTCCTTGAGATGTTAGAAGATGAATTTGTGCTTTAGCTCGTGATACTTGACTTGTTAGGCAATTATTTGAGTATAAATTTAAATGAGAAGAGTGAGTAATTTGAGGAAATAAATTGTGAAATATTTTAATTACAGCTTTGTGAGATATAAAATGATCTTTTGAAGCTGGACTTGATGCGACTTGTGAAATGTTTCAAGTAAAATGAAAGATAATTCCAGTAACTTTAGAAGATGTTCATTTATGAGTAATTTTTGAAGATTGAACGAAAGTTATTTGAGAAAAAAATATTGATGTTAGTGAAACTAATCCTGAAAGTAAAACTCATAACATAGACCAAAATATAGTTGATGCTTTTTTAGTATGATGAGAATGAAAAATAAATCCAAGAGCTAAAGAGGCTATCTTGGGTTCAGATATAGTAGTTATTTGACCATGACATTTATATACAAGTATAGTTCCTAATTTACTTAGTAAATGAATGAAAGAAGCTTTGGCTCAAACAGATGCAAAAATAGTTTATGTTTGTAATATAATGGCTGATAAGTGAGATACTACAACTTATGAAATACCAGATTTCATTGATAATGTTGAAAAATATGCATGAAATGTTATTGATTATGTTTTAGTTAATTCATGAGAAATAAGTCAAGAAACTCTTGAAAAATATAAAGTTCAAGAGCATAAAAGACCAGTTAAATTAAAAGAATGAGTAATTTTCACTGGTAAAAGTTATAAAATAATAGAAAGAGACTTTGTCAATGAAAGTGATGTTGTTAGGCACGACCCAATGAAATTAGCAAAAACAATAAAAGATATTTCTGAACAATGGATTAAGTAAACAAATTATCATCTTCAAGCAATTCTTCAATTTCAGCTAATTTAGTATCTTCTTGATCTAATTCTCATGATTTTTTAGCTAGTTCAAGTTTCTTTTTTGCAAGATCTTGAGCTTTTTTCATGTTTGCAATATATTGTTTTACTTGAGCTCTTGTCATTCTAGGATGAGCTGCTCAAGGAGTTCGTTCTTCTCCAGCTCACATAAAAAAAATAAATTAAAAACTAAAATTCTTTTCTTTCTTTTATCGCATTAATAAGAGTTATATTATCAGCATATTCTAAATATCACGAAGAGAGTCCTCTACTTAATCTAGTTATTTTTGTTTTATACTTCAGTCATCTTCTAGAAATTTCTTCTGTTAAATAGCTATTTGTTGCTTCTCATTCTATATTTGGATTTGTTGCTAAAATAACTTCTACTTTTTCTTCGGAATTTGCAATTCTATCAAATAAACTAATAAAATTTAAATCTCCAACAAATACTCCGTTTATAGGAGAAATGGCTCATCAAAGCACATGATAAACTCATTTATAAACTCCTGAATTTTCTATAGTTAGTAAATCTAAATATTCCTCAACAACACAGATTATATTTTTATTTCTTTTTTCATCAATACAAATATTACATATTTTTTTGTTTGAATCTGTCAAAGAATGACAATTTTCACAAAAGTTTACTTTTTCTTTAATATTTATCAAATCATTTCTAAAGTTTTCTATATAATTTTTATTTGCATTCAAAAGAAAAAAAGCTAGTCTAGTAGCTGATTTTTCTCATATTCAAGGTAAATATGAAATAGAATTTATAAGTTTCTTTAAAGCTTCTGGCATAATTTATATTTCTATATTTCTAAAATGTTTAACTCTGAATTTGTTTTCTAATTTTTGTATTGCAATAACATCAAACTGAATTTTCTCAAAATTAATTCAATTTTTTACACAATAATAATCTACAGTTCTTTTTAATTTATGCAATTTAGATTTGGTAACTGATTCTTCTGGAAGTCCATATTTTTCGTTTGCCCTATATTTTACTTCAAAAAAAATTGTCAAATCATCTTTTTTAGCAACTAAATCAATTTCTCCGAATCTTCCAAATTTGAAATTAGAATCAATTATATGATAATTATGAGATTGTAAATACTTTAATGCAATAATTTCTCATTCATCTCAAGAAGTTTTTGTTGACATATGCTTTATTTACTTTCTAAAAGCCAATTTATAATATTTTTATGAATTATTCATTCATATTTTGTTTCAAAAATATCATCCATTGAAAGAACATATTTTTCCCGATTATCATTAATTTGTAGCAAATTACCAAATTCTCTCTGAACAACTTTTTCATCACTTAGCAAATAACATACTTGAAAATATTTTTTTTCTCAAAATCTCTCAGCTATAAAATCTATTTCCTTATCTCATAAAACTCAAATTTGAACTTTGTATCATCTTCAAAGTAATTCTAAAAAAACAATATTTTCTAAAATATTTCATATATCACTAGCAAAATTAAATCAAACTAAAGCATTTCTTATTCAAATATCTCAAACATAAAATTTATTTGAAACAGTTAATATCTTTTTTCATTTGATATCAAATCTACTAGAATCATAAATTAAGTAAGTTTCTTTAGAATAATTTATATAATTTATAATTGTGTCTATGGATATACTTATATTTTCAGATTTTATATAATTTTTTATTGAATTAGCACTGAATAGAGTTCAAATATTTTTCAGTAAATACAAATAAAGTTTTTCAAAAAAAGAGGTGTTTTTTATGTTATAAGTATTTAATACATCTTTTATAAAAATAGTTCTATAAACTCAAGCTAAATATTCTTTTATTATTTCATCTTCTCTATTTAATCTAAAAATTCACGGTAAACCTCCATATTTTAAATATTCTAAAAATAATTCTTTATTTGCTTCTTTTTTTGAAAACATCGCAAATTCTTCAAAATCTAGTGAAAAAATATGGAACTCAATATATCTTCAAGCAATATAAGTTGATAATTTAGAAGATAATAAATTAGAATTAGAGCCAGTTATAAATATGTCAGCTTTCTCTCAATATTCAGCTAATATGGAATTTACAAATTTTTCCCAGAATTCTATTTCTTGAATTTCATCAACAGCAAGTAAAAATTTTGTTTCTATGTTATTTTCTTTTTTCCATTTTAGGAAATAATTATTTAGATCCAGATAATTTTTAATAAAATCAAATTCTAATAATTCTTTATTTATATAAAAAATTTCTTTTTCTTCATATAATCCTTTTTCTTTAACAAGTTCAAAAATTGATTTTAAAAAATAACTTTTTCAAGCTCTTCTAAGTCCAGTTATTACTTTTATTAAAGGAACATTTAAATATTTTTCTACTTTTCTTAAGTATTTATCTCTTTTAAAAATTTGTGACATAACTTTTTATTATGAAATATTTTATCTAGTATAATTGATAAAATATTTAAAGTCAATTTTTTATCTAATATAATCGATAAAACTTTCTAATCTAAATATCTTCCGTTTTCTACATTAGACTAGTTCTCCCAAACTTTTTCTCTTGAAATTTTTTCAAGCAAAACTTGCATAAATTTAAAAAAACTTAAATATCTAACTCCTTTACTTCTTTAGCTCTAGTTTGAATAAATCTCTTTCTTGGTGCAACTTCTGGTCCCATAAGAATTTTGAAAGTCTCATCAGCTTCTTTAGCATCTTCAATTCTAACTCTGTACATTTTTCTTGAAAGTGGGTCCATTGTTGTTTCCCAAAGTTGTTCTGGATTCATTTCTCAAAGTCATTTATATCTTTGAATATTTTCTCAAATAATTCCTTCTTCTAGTGTAATTCTTTCCATTTCTTCTGGAGTATAAACATACCAAGACTTTTTTCATTTACTTAATTTGTATAAAGGTGGTTGAGCAATATATAAATATCCTCATTCAATTATAGCTTTGAAATATCTGAAGAAAAAAGTCAAAAGTAAAGTCCTGATATGAGCTCCATCTACATCAGCATCTGTCATTATTATAATTCTGTGATATCTTAATTTACTAATATCAAAAGTTTCTCAAATAGAAGTTCAAAGAGCAACTATTAGATTTTTTATTTCTTGATTTGCAAAAATTTTGTCAATTCTTGCTTGTTCAGTATTAAGAATTTTACCTTTTAATGGCAAAATTGCTTGATGTTTTCTATCTCTTCATTGTTTTGCAGATCAACCTGCAGAATCTCCTTCCACTATATAAATTTCTGAATCTGTCGGATCTTTACTTGAACAATCTGCTAATTTTCAAGGTAAAGTTAATCATTCTAAAACTCATTTTCTAACAACAGTATCACGGGCAGCACGAGCTGCTAATCTTGCTTTAGCTGCTAAAAAAACTTTTTCTATAATTGCTTTTGCTGTTTTTGGATCTTCTTCAAGAAATTCTCAAAATTTTTCTGAAAAAACTGAATCAACAGCTCATCTAGCTTCTGCTGTTCCAAGTTTTGCTTTAGTTTGTCATTCAAATTGAGGATCTACAACTTTAACCGAAATTACAGCAGTTATTCATTCTATAACATCTTCGTTTGTAAGATTTTGGTCTTTTTCTTTAAGAATTTGTTTATCTCTAGCATATTTATTTATTACCCTTGTTAAAGCAGTCCTGAAACCAGTCATATGAGTTCATCATTCTGGAGTATGAATATTGTTTACAAAGGAAATTATATTATCTGAAAATTCTTTGTTATATTGTAAAGAAACTTCTACCATTATGTCATTTTTTTCCTTTTCAGCATAAAAAATTTCTCATAAATTATCTTCATTTTTATTCAAAAAATGAACATAAGATTTAACTCCTCATTCAAAATAAAATCTATATCTTTCTTCAGATCTTTCATCAATTAAAACAAGCTCAATTCATTTTGTTAAATATGCTTGTTGTCTTAATCTTTTCAGAATTGTTTTGTAATCAAACTTTGTAGTTATTTTAAATATTTCTTCATCTGGATAAAATTTGATAATTGTTCAAGTTTTATTTGTTTTTCAAATTTCTTTTACATCATCTTCTGGGACTCAACATTTGTAAGATTGATAGTAAATTTTTCAATCTCTGTGAACAAATGCTTCCATTTTTTTGGAAAGAGCATTAACTACAGAAGATCAAACTCAATGTAATCAACCTGAAACTTTATAACCTCCTCAACCAAATTTTCAACCAGCATGTAAAACTGTCAAAATTGTTTCAAGAGTTGATTTTCAAGTTTTTGCATGAAGTCAAACAGGAATTCATCTACCATTATCTTCAACAGAACATGATCAATCTTTGTGTAAGGTAGTTTTGATAAAAGTACAATGACCTGCCATTGCTTCATCAATTGAATTATCTACTATTTCCCAAACTAAATGATGAAGTCATCTTTCATCAGTTGAACCAATATACATTCATGGTCTTTTTCTAACAGGTTCTAATCATTCCAAAACCTGTATACTATCTGCTCAATAACTTGAGTTGTCTTGTTGTTGCATTTAGAATTTGTTATAATTTAAAAATATGTCTTAGAATAAAGTTTTTTTTGTTTTTTGCAAGATTTTATTTCATAGTAAAAAATCTATATATAAAGCCAAATACTTTAAAACTAACAAAACTGGTCGGATTTGAAACGGGACGATAGAAAGAAAAAATCTATTAAATTTGACTTATTTAAAGTATTATATAAAATCACGAAGCAAAAAATATTTTTATCACTTTTTAATTTAATAAAGTGAAATTTTTAATTATATAAGTTTTATGCTATGGCTAATATTCCTTTGGAAAAAGTAAGAAATATATGAATTATTGCTCATATAGATGCTTGAAAAACTACTACGACAGAAAGAATTTTATTTTACACTTGAAAAACTCATAAAATTTGAGAAACTCATGATTGAGCATCTCAAATGGACTGGATGGAACAAGAAAAAGAAAGATGAATTACTATTACATCTGCTGCTACTACAACTTTTTGGAAAGGTTATCAAATTAATATTATTGATACTCCAGGTCATGTGGATTTCACAATTGAAGTTGAAAGATCTCTAAGGGTTCTTGATGGTTGAGTTGCAGTATTTGACTGATCTCAATGAGTAGAACCTCAATCAGAAACTGTTTGGAAACAAGCTGATAAATATGAAGTCCCTAGGATTGCATTTATAAACAAAATGGATAAGACAGGTTGAGATTTTGATATGAGTATTGAATCTATCAAAACAAGACTTGCTTGAAGTAAAGTTGTTGCAATTCAATATCCTATTGGGCAAGCTGATACTTTTGAATGAATCATAGATTTAGTTGAATTAAAAGCTTATCATTTTGAATGAAATTCTTGAGAGAAAATTACAGAAATTGCAATTCCTTCTGATTTACAAGATAAAGTAGAAGCTCTTAGATTTGAATTAATGGAAAAAGTTGCTGAACAAGATGATGAATTAATGAATAAATACTTTGAAGCTTGAGAATTAACTGTTGAAGAAATTAAAAAATGACTTAGAAAATGAGTTTGTTCAAATAATCTTTATGCTGTTACTTGTGGTTCAGCTTTACAAAATATTTGAGTTCAAATGGTAATTGATGCTGCTGTTGAATATTTACCAGGACCTTTAGATGTAAATAACTGAATTTTAACAGTTACAGATATTGATGATGAAGAAGTAAAAGAAGAAATTAAAGTTAGTGAGGATTCTCCTCTTGCTGCTTTAGCATTCAAAATAATGACAGACCCATTTGTTTGAAAATTAGCATTTACGAGAGTTTATGCTTGAGTATTAAGATCAGGTTCTTATGTTTATAATGCAACAACTTGAGAAAAAGAAAGAGTTTGAAGACTTTTACAAATGCATGCTAATACAAGACAAGAAATAGAAGAAATTAAAGCTGGTCATATTTGAGCTATCGTTTGATTAAAAAATACAAAAACTTGAGATACTCTTTGTGATATAAATAAAAAATTCTTAGTTGAATCTATGGATTTTCCAGAACCAGTAATTTCTGTTTCTGTTGAACCAAAAACAAAAGCTGATCAAGAGAAAATGTGAATAGCTTTATGAAAATTAGCTGAAGAAGATCCATCTTTCAGAGTCAGAAGTGATGCTGAAACAAATCAAACAATTATTTCTTGAATGTGAGAATTACATTTGGATATCATTGTTGATAGAATGAGAAGAGAATTTAAAGTTGAATGTAATGTTTGAGCTCCACAAGTTGCTTATAGAGAAACTATTAGAAATATTGCAAAAGATGTTGAACATAAATATTCTAAACAAACTTGAGGTAGAGGTCAATATTGACATGTTGTTATTACTTTTGAACCATACAAAGAAGCTGAAGCTGATGATGAAGGTGGAATTAAAAAAATTAACAAATTTGTTAATAAAATTGTTTGAGGAACTATCCCAAAAGAATATATCCCTTGAATTGAAAAATGATTAAATGAATCTTATAACAGAGGTTATTTAGCTGGTTATCCAATGGTTGATATTAAAGCTACTTTAACATTTGGTTCGTTCCATGATGTTGACTCTTCTGAATTAGCATTTAAAATTGCTGCTAGTAAAGCATTTAGAGATGCTTGTAAAAAAGCACAACCAGCTCTTCTTGAACCAATAATGAAAGTTGAAGTTAATACTCCAGAAGAATATATGTGAGATGTTATCTGACAAATTAATAGTAAAAGAGGTAGAATTGAAGAAATGGGACAAAGAGGTCTAGCAAAAATTATTGCTTGTTATGTTCCACTTTCAGAAATGTTTGGTTATGCAACTGAGTTAAGATCTGCTTCTCAAGGTAGAGCAACTTATTCTATGGAATTCCATCATTATGAAGAAGTTCCTGCAAATATTGCAACTAAAGTTAGAGAAGAAAGAGGATTCAAATTAGATGATGAAGATTAAAAAAATAAAAAATAAACTAGACTTGAAAATCTAGTTTATTTTTTTATTATGTATGAAATAATTTTTAACTTTTACAATTATGAACTATAAATTTGTAAAAAAGTCAAATTATTTTTTATAATCCAAAAAACTATGAATTTTGATAACCTAAAAAAAACAGACCCCGTTGCTTATGATTTAGTAATGGAGGAAATGGATAGACAAGAACATACTCTTGAATTAATTCCTAGTGAATGTATTGCAAGTCTTTCCACTATTGAAGCTCTTTGAAGTCCTTTTACGAATAAATATTCTGAATGATATGCAAAAAAAAGATATTATTGATGAAATGAAATTGTTGATAAAGTGGAACTTCTAGCAATTGAAAGAGCAAAAAAAGCTTTTCCTTGAGTAGTTCATGTCAATGTTCAACCTTATTCTTGAAGTCCTGCAAATTTTGCTGTTTATAATGCAGTTTGCGAACCTTGAGATACAGTTATGGGCCTTAGCTTGACGGAAGGTTGACATTTAACTCACGGTTGGAAAGCAAGTGCAACTTGAAAATATTTTAATACAGTTTTATATTGATTAAAAGCTGATTGATATATTGATTTAGAAGAAGTAGAAAGATTGGCTTTAGAACATAAACCAAAATTAATTTGGGTTTGAGCAACAGCCTATTCAAGAGAATTTCCATTTGAAGAATTTGCTAGAATTGCTGATAAAGTTTGAGCTTATTTAGTTGCTGATATTGCTCATATTTCTTGACTTGTAATTTCTTGAGCTCATAAATCTCCTGCTCCATTTGCCCATATAATCACAACAACAACCCATAAAACTCTTAGATGACCAAGAGGATGAATGATTATGATTACGGAAAAATGATTAGAAAAAGATCCAGAATTAGCTTCAAAAATTGACAAATCTGTTTTTCCATGATTACAAGGTTGACCACATAATCACCAAACTCTTGCTATTGCTGTTGCTCTCCAAGAATCTTTAACTCCAGAATTTAGAGAAAATAATTTCCAAATAGTAAAAAACACAAAAGCTTTAGCTTCTAAATTAAATGAATTTTGATTTAATTTAATTACAGGATGAAGTGATAACCATTTGATTCTTGTAAATGTTTGAAAATGAAGATGAGTTTTTATGCAAGAAGCTCTTGATGAAGCATGAATTACATTAAATAAAAACACTATCCCTAGTGAACCTGCAAGTCCATTTTATCCAAGCTGAATAAGAATGTGAACTCCAATTATGACAATGAGATGAATGAAAGAAGGTGAAATGGTAAAAGTTGCAAGTTTCATAAAAAGAGTTTTTGATGTTGTTGCTGAATTTAATTTCGTAGAAGATAAAGAAAAAAGATTAGAAACAATAAAAAAGTTTAGAGAATTCATAAAAAATAATTCCGAACTTGCTAAAATAAAAGGGGAAGTAAAAAGTTTATGTGAAAAATTTTCTATTTACAAATAACAAAAAAGAGTTGATATAAATTTATATCAACTCTTTTTTGTTATTTAGGCTATTTGCTTTATCTAAAGCAAATAGCCTAAATGTAAAAATAGTTATAAATACTTTTTTGAATTTGTCTAGACTTTTTTTATTGAAAAAATAAAAAAAACTGTAGAATAGAACTTATTAAAAAATAATTTAATAAAATTTATGCAATACAAAATTCCTGTTCAGATAGAAAATGAAGACCCAATATTTTTGTGACTATGACTTAGGCAATTAATGATTTTAATGATTTGATGATGAATATCATATACTATTTTTGATAAATTGAGGATTTCATTAACTCCAGAAATAGCAGCAGTTCCAGCATTGTTTGTTTTTGCAATAGTTTTACTTATAGTTCTATTTAAACATTCAGAAATGACTTTTATGCCCTTTCTGTTTGCAATACTTAGATATAACATAAATGCTCGTGAAAGAATTTGGGATGCTTGAATTGATAGTTTTCAACCAATTGATATTTGATATACGACAAATTTACAAGAAAATGATAAATGATGAAATATAGATGTAAATTCTAAAAAAGACAAAATTAGAGAAATAGAAAATAAACTAGAAAAAATTTAATTCTTAAATAATCTAAAAGTGCCAGTAAAATCAGCAAAAAAATGAATCCCTGATGATTCTACACAAAGATATTTACCTTTTTCTCAAATTAGAGAAAATATAATCATAATGAAAGATGAAAGTGCTAGACTTGTTATGAGATGTTCTCCAATAAATTTTTTACTTAAAAGTAGTGAAGAGCAAGACTCTATAATAATTAGTTTTCAAAGATTTTTGAACTCTATAAATTTTCCTGTTCAAATAATGGTAAGATCTACAAAACTAGATATAGACTCTTATTTGGGAAACTTGAAAGAAAAAGCAATAAATCAAAAAAATACTCTTTTACAAAACCAGACTTACGAATATATAGAATATTTAAAAAAACTTATAGAAGTTGCTCAAATAATGAAAAAAGATTTTTTTATTGTAATTCCCTTTGACGAAGTTGAATGAAATAGTGTAAAAGATACTTCTTTGCTTTGACCTTTGAAAAGTTTTTGGGCATCCATTAGTCAATGAAATGATATAATAAAAATAAAAACTCAAATAAGAACTTTTAATAAAATGAAAAAGTGACTTACAAATAGAGCAAATCAGGTAAAAACTAGTTTAGAAAATATTGGAATAAGAGCTACAGAATTAGAAAAAGGAGAATTGATAAAATTCTTGACAAATTATTATAATCCAAATATGGAAGATGCAACTCCTTTGAAATGAGATATTTCTGGATTAAATTTAACCGATAATTAAAAAAGTATGAAAAATTTATATTATATTATTTGAACAATATCAAGTATTAATCTAACTTTTGCTGATGATACTTGAATACTTTCTGGTCTTTGAGATTCTGAAAAAATTAGAAATGGAGATATTCATTTAGAAGATATTCCAAAAATTATTGTAGGTGCTATTGATTTTTTTCTTTGAATAGCTTGAACTGTTGCAGTTATTTTTGTTATAATTTGAGCTTATAAAATTCTTATGTGATGATTTTCTTGAGACAAATGAACAAAATGAAAACAAACAATTATTGCTGCATTAATTGGTTTTGCTCTAGCTGCTTTAGCTTGGTTTATTGTTAGATTTATATTTGATAACTTTGGTTAAAATGATTTTATATTCTTGGAATTTTATTGATAAAAAAGAGAGGAGTAAAACTTGGTATTTACTAGCATTGTCTGTTGTTATTTGACTTGTAATTTGGGGCTTCATAACAAAACAATATTGAATGAGTTTTGTTATAATTCTTGTGGCATGAATTTTTTTCTTTTTTGAAAATAATGCAGAAGATCAAGTTTCTGTAGAAATAACAGAATTATGAATGAAAATTGCTTGAAATTTTTACGATTTTTCAAAAATTGCTTCATATAGTTTTATTTATGATTGAGAAAAAGCTATATTTCTTAGATTATATATGAATAAAAAATGAATAAAAGTTATTGATTTGGATGTTGATAATGAAATTACTTTAGAGCTAAAAAATATTTTACCTCAATACATTAAAGAAAACAACAAAGAAGATTTAACTTTTTCTGATAAATTAATAAGATTCTTAAATTTATAAAAATATGAAAAAAATATTATTTTCTATATTATTGAACTCGTTCACGTTATTTGCAATAGCTTTCTTTTTGTCTTCAAATCCTGAAAAATGATTAACAGACTGAGTTATTCTTTGTTGATGACATTGTGAACTTTTTTCACAAGAAGCATTTATAACTTATGTTATTTGATGAATAATTATGTGATTTTTGAATTATACAATTAGACCAATTCTAAAAATTCTTTCTTTACCATTTTATATTTTCTTTTTTTTCCTTGTTTCTTTTATTATAAATTTTATTATTTTCAGGTTTTTTTCCTTTATAATAAACGATATTCTACAAATGCCTGAGGTTTCTTATGTGATTAGTTGAGAGGTAAATTTTATAATTGCAGTTGCAATTTTTACATTTTTGAATATGTTTTATTCACTTTTATTTCTTAAAAGATAATTAATGGAAAATATTTTAGTAATTTGTGAGATTGTTGTTTGAGTTTTATTGTGCTTTGTGATATTAATTCAAAACAAAGCAGTTGCATTAAATTTGACTAGTATGTGAGGTTGAATGTGAGCTGTTACAAAAAGATGAGCTGATAAAATTTTACATAATGCTACTATAGTTTTAGGTGTTTGTTTCATAACTCTATCTATAGCATTATTTCTAGTAAAATAATTAAAAGTAGAAAATGGATAAATTAATGATCGCAAAAAGATTAAAAAAGTACTTATTTCTTATAAGTATTATTTTTCTTGTTCTAACGAGTATACATTTAGTTTACTCTTATTTTTATAGTGATGCTAAAGAAACCCCTATAAAATGATGAACTATTTCTGAAGGTATTATTGGAAAAGTTCCTAGTTTGAATCCTCTAAAAGCAGATTCATCAAACAATAAATATATAAATTCTATTTTATATAGATCTCTTTTGAAATTTGATATTAAACAAAATAAAATAATTTGAGATTTAGCAAAATGTGATATAGAAAATTTATTAAGTATAGAATGTTTTCTTGATACTAATGCTAAATGGTCTAATTGAGAAAAAATCACAAAAAAAGATGTAATAAAAACTTTTCAAATCATTAAAAATTCTGGAGTTAATCCAATTATTTCATCTCTTTTAAAAGATACAACTATAGAAGAAAAAGATTCTAGTATTATTTTTAAAAGTACTAAAAGAGATATTAATATTTTAAATATTTTCTTTCAACCTATCGTTTCTGAATCTGTTTTAAACAGAATTTCTAAAAAAGAATTGGATTGAAATTTTTCTCTTTGAAATTCTATAAACTCTTGAGAATACAAATTAACAAATATTTCACAAGATGAAACTTCAAGAGTAACGACAATTACATTAGAAAAAAATGAAGAATTTTATAAAAATCCTGTTTATATAGACAAAATTTTGTTTAAAGTTTTTGAAAATTCTACAGATTTATTAAAAATGTCTGATGTTGTAAATATTTTTAACGATAAAAATTCTATAATTTGAGATTCAATTCCTAGATTAAAAGAATATTCTTATACTTTACCTCAATATGTAGGTTTGTTTATGAATTCTGTTTCTATGAATGATAAAAATATTAGAGCTTGAATTAGTGAAGCAATAAATAGAGATGAATTATTGGAAGAATTGTGAAAAGAAAAATACAAGTGAGTTGAAAATCCTTTTGTTTCAAATATTTATGTAGAAAAAAAAGAAATTAATCCTAAAAATATTAAAGAACTTTTATCATTAAAATGATATTTATCAAAAGAAGAATTAGAAAATAATTTTGAAGATGAGTTATCAAAAATAAATAAAAGTATAGAAAGTCTCTCCGAAGAAACTAAAACTTTTTCTAATGAAGTAAAAGTAGAAGAAAAGCCAAAAGTTGTAAAAAAAGAAATTGAACAAATTATACAAAATTCTAAATCAAAAATATTTTTCTTTCCTGAATGGGTTGATAAATACAATTTTGTTACAAAAACTAACTTCTTATTAAAAGCAACTGTTTCTGAATGAGTAGATTCTATTTATATAAACGAAACTAAATTAGAATCTTTCAAAAAATGAAATAAAAGCTTTTCTTATAATGTTAATTTGAAATCTTGAAGAAATGATTTCAAAATTTATTTTGAAAAATCTTGAAAAAAAGAATTAGCTGATGAAATAACTTTTTTTCAAGATAATGATAAAAATGTTTTGAAACAAAAAGAAGCAGAAACTATGAAGCAAAAAGTTATTATTGAAGAAATAGTTTCAAATTGAACTTGAACTGTCCAAAAAGAGAAAAATATGGTTTCAACAATACAAAAAATTAAACAAAAAAATCTTGAAACAAAAAAATCTATAGAAGAAAAATTAACAAAATTAAAATCTTTAGACAAAAGTTATTTATATAACAAATCTCTTGAAACTTTTAAACTTAGATTAATTTCCGTTTGAGAAGATGAAGATTTTATTAAAACAACTAATTATTTAACTAAAGTTTTAAAAGAAAATTGAATAGAGTTAGTTGTGAAAGTTTTAAAAACAGACTGATTAGCTGATATAGTTTTGTGAAATAAAAAAGATTATGATGTTATGCTTATTTGAGTAAATCTAGGGTATTTTAAATTCAATATTTTTCCTTATTTCCATTCTAGTCAAATATCTTCTTGATACAATTTTTCTAATTATAAAAAACCTAGCTTAGATATAATTCTTGATGAGTTAAGATCTTCTAAAATTTCTGAAGATAGAACAAAAGAGTTAGAAAAAAATGCTTTGAATATAATAAATTCTGAATATATTGTAAAAACTCTTTATACTCCAATAATTTCAAACTTGGTAGATAAAGATATTAAATGATACTCTTTAGCAAAAGAAATTCCTGACGATATTTATAGATTTGAAGAATTAAAAAAGTCTTATATAAAAGAAAGTAAAACCATTGTTACTGAGAATAAAAGTTTTAAATGATTTTTTGTTTATATTTTTGAAACTTTATTCTAATTCATTTATAAACTCCATTTTTTATAAAAGGGAGTTTATACCAAAAAAGTAAAATTAATTAAAAATTTTTTATGAATTTTAGAGATGATATAATAATACCTTCTTGGAACTTGATTTCACTTGATTCTAAAGTAAAAAGTTTTTACTTTTTACCAGGTATTTTATCTATTTTGTTTCTAACTTTTGTACTAACATATCAAAGTATTTATACTTATGTTGTTTTATTCAACAAAAAAAGTGAAGCATTAAATCTGATTCTAAAATTTTTCCATTCGGATTATTTAGTTGAAGTTTTAATTTTGGGCTTCACTTTTTTGATTTTATACATTTTACTTGTTCCAATATTTGAATGAGGTTTGATAAAATATATAGATGAAAGAAACAAAAAATGACCTGATGAAGTTATCAGTTCGTTTGATATGCTTTGAGTTTGACTTTACAAATTCCTGCCTTTATTTGAATATGATCAAATGTTTAGTAAATTCAAATTTATAGCTGTATTAAATTTTTATTTGCTTGTTTTGAGATTTGTGTGAGTTGCTTATTTAAAAGAAATAACTTACTTTTTTTTGAGTATATTTTTCATTTTTTCAATATTAAATATGTTTTTCTCGTATGCAAAATTTGAAATTATGCTTAATAATAAATATGTTCTCGAATCTATTTCTTCTTCTGCAAGAATTTCTATACTGAATTTGAAAAATACCGTTAGATTATATTTTATGATTTTTTTACTAAATATAAGAGTTATTTTCACATTATTAATTTTTCTTATTTTCCCTATTTTAATAGCACTTTCTGCAATATATATAACAAGTCAAATTTTTCTATTTATAGCAATAGCTATTTTAGTAATTTTATTTATTATTCTTATAATAATTCTTAGTTACTTAGCTTGAGTTTTAGAAATTTTTACAACTTCCTTATGGTATTTTTCATATTTGGAGTGAAAAAGAAGAGTTGATGAAATGTGACAACATTCAATTTGAGAATAATTATTTAGTTAAATCTTTTTTGAATATTAGATAAATCCATTTTTCATAATTAGTCATAGAATCCAAAACATTGTCTTCTTTATTTTCTATAATTTCTAATTCTGTTTTAATAGGCTCTTTTGTAAGATATTTTTTATATTTATCTTCTAAAGTAAAAATAATAACTTCTTCTCATTTCATTTTTAATCATTGTTGTTCTTTCAAGACTTTGTTTTTGTATGTTTTTGATTTTTTATAATCTATCAAAGAATTAGCATATTCTAAGTCTTTTTTTATTTCTTGTATTGTTTTTTCCCTACTTTCCATAAATTTATCTTTCAAATAGTCATTATATTCATGGTTTAATACTCTATAACACAAATACAGCAAAACCAAAAGTAAAACTAAAAAAGTATATTGTCTTTTTTCCATATTCTTGATAATTTCCTAAAAATATATAAACTCTAATTTATTTAATTAAAAAATATTATATGGAAATTTTGCCAAAAGGGAAAATAAAAAATAAATTTATTTATTTCATTATATTGATAATTATTTCGATAATTGGTTTTCAAGTTTATAATGCGAGTTTTTTACTATGAAGAGACACTAATTCATATATAATTAATATAAGATGAAATGTAGTATTAAATGAAAAAGAAATAAAAGTAGACAAAAAAGAAGTTTTGGAAATAGGAGACCAAATAAAAACTATTTGAAAAGAAAGTATTTGAGTTATAAAATGGTGAGATTGAAGTATAACAAGACTTGCTTGAGATTCCGAAGTAAAAATAAATGAACTTAATGTTGAAAAAGATTTATCAAAAATAAACTTATCTTTTTCTTTGTTTTCTTGAAAGTCTTGGTCTAATGTAGTTAGTTTTTTATGAGAAGAAAGCTACTTTAAGCAGAGTTTTGAAGATATAGAAGCTTCTGTAAGGTGAACAGTTTTTAATGTTGATTTGGAAAAAGATTATGTTTCTGTAGAAAAACACGAAATTACATTACAAAAAAATTGAGAAAAGAAATTAATTTGAGAAAATAAAGCTTTTGATATAAAAAGTTTCTCATTTATAGAATTGCAAAAATTTTTAAACGAAATAAAAGACAAAACTTGGGAAGAATTAAATAAAACTTTAGATAAACAATATATTGAAGAATTAAAAAAAGCTTTGGCAAATAATTTTAACTGAGAAAAAGTATTTGAATTAATTTCAAAAACAACAGGTGTTTCTTGAAATTCTATAGAAGAAATTAGAGAAAATATTTCTACACTTTGAGAAAAAGAAAAAAAGAAAGCTTATGAAGCTTTATTAAGCAAATATCAAGAGTTTAATTTCATTTCTCCAGAATCTCAAACAGAATTTAGTAATAAAAATGATATAAAACAAGTTTTGATAGAATTAGCACCAGAAGAAGAAAAAAAGTCTCTTGTTAAATATTCAATTTATGATTTACAAGATGCAATAAATTTAAAACAATTTGAGTGAATAAAATGAGTTTCTGAATTGTTAAATGCTAATAAAGAATTTGTAAATTCTGCTGATTTTCCTACATTTAATGAAACTATAAACAAAGCAAAAGAACAAATAGAGAATATAAAACAAAAATTCCAGAATGTAGATTCTGAAATAAAATGATTACTTGATAAATTTAAATAAAATGGTAGATCTTAACTGGTGGAAAAAATTATCCAAAAACATAAATATTTTGACTATTTTTGTATCTTTAATTGTTTTTGCTGTAATATATTCATTTACAAACTTATTTTATTCTCTAAACAAATCTATAATGGATTATCATTATAGAAGTTCTTCTTCTGTTGATAAAAAAGTTAGCAAAGATATTATTGTTGTTTGAATAGACACAAAAACACTTAAAGAATTCTGAAGATTTCCTTTTGAAAGAACAAAATATATTCCAGTAATAGAAAATTTGAAAAATGCCTGAGCATTAGTTATATGATTCGATATTATTTTTGCAGATAAAACAAATAAAGAAGTTGACTTAAAATTCGCAGAAGCTGTTAAAAAAGCTTGAAATGTAATTCTTGGTTTTTCAAGAAGTTCTGATTGAAGTTTGGAAAAACCTTACAAAGAATTATTAGAATGAGTGAAATATGTTTGATACTTTGTTCCTATTATTAATGAAAGAAATCAAACAGTTTATTCAATTTCACCTTCAAATATTTTCTGAAAAGAAGTCTTTTCTCATTTTTCTATAGCTGTTTTAAGAAAATATTACGAAGAAATTTCTTTAAAGGATTATTCAAAATATGTCCATAAATATGATAGAAATTTTTATTATATAACTGATAGTGAAAAAATACCTTTAGCTGAAGCAAATACAAATATAGTAAATATTAATTTTGTTCCAAATAATAAAATAACTAGAATGTCTTTTTTGGATATTTACAAATGAAATTTTGATACGAAACAAGTTAAAGATAAAATACTTATAATTTGAGCAACTGAACCTTGAATTAAAGATATATTCTTTACTCCAAATGGTCAAGAATATGGAGTTTATACTCATGCAAATATGATTAATACAATTTTGACACAAGAATTCAAAATTAATTTCAACAAGAATCTTGAATTATTTTTAATATTTTTTTTGATAGTTTTATCTGTTTATTTCAATATTTCAAGAACTTGAAAATCTTTGATTTATGCTAATATTTCTGTTATAATAATCTTTCTTTGAATAATAGTTTTTATTGTAGATTTTTTGAAATTATCTCTAAATTATCCTTCCGAAATAATTTTCTCATTAATAATTTCTTTAACTGTTTCAAATATTTTGAAGTATTTGATAGAAAGTGATAGTAAATGAAAGTTAAGCAAAGCTCTCAGTGAATATGTTTCTACACAAGTTGCAAACGAAATATTATCTTGAGATTGAAAAGTTTCTCTTGATTGAGAAAAAAAAGAAATATCAATATTTTTCTCCGACATTGCTTGATTTACAACTATATCAGAAAAGTTTGAACCAGAAGATTTGGTGAAGTTTTTAAGAGAATATTTAAGTGAAATGTCAAATATAATAATGGATGAAAAAGGTTTTATAAACAAATATGAATGAGATGCTATTATGGCATTATGGTGAGTTTTTTGACATTCTGATTCTGCAAGTTTTGATAATTGTGAATCTGCTCTTAAACAACAAGAAGCTCTAAAAAAGTTAAATGTTTTATGGAAAGAAAGGTTTAGTGAAGAACTAAAAGTTAGAATGTGATTGCATACTGGAAGTGCTATTATTTGAAATATTTGAGTAAAATGAAAGAAAATGGAATTTACTGCTTTGTGAGATAATGTAAATTTATCTTCTCGTTTAGAATGAGTAAATAAATTTTATTGAACATACATTTGTGCTTCAGAAAATATTTTTGAAAGAGAAAAAGAACATTTTGAATTTAGGTATTTAGATAAAATCAGAGTAAAATGAAAAAATAATGCAGTAAAAATTTATGAACTTATTTGTAGAAAATGAGAAATATCTCAAGAACAAGCTTTAATAAGAGAAAATTTTGAAACAGCTATTAAATATTATTTTGACAAGAATTTTGAAAAAGCATTAGAAATATTTGAAAATATTTGAGATTGACCAAGTTTGGCATACAAAGAAAGATGTCAAAACTACATAAAAAATCCTCCTGATTCTTCGTGGGATTGAGTTTGGGAAATGAAAAGTAAATAAAAAGGTAATAACTTCAATTACGAAATAGAATTATTGCAAAAATTTCCTTTATCATTGCAATTTTCTAACTTTTTAACTATTACTAAAAATATTTTTAATTACTTTTACGACATTTCTATTTTTATTTAACATTTTTTTGACTTGTTTTGCTCTTTAGTATCTCATCTCTCAGCATTATCAACTGGTCGGATTTGAGTGGGAAGATAGACTAAAATATTTTTTATTTTTGACTTTATGTAAAATAATATAAAATACAAACACCTTATTTCTCTAATTATTTTTTATGCTAAAAAAATTAGTATTGTTATTTTTAGCTTTTTTTCTTTTTTGAAATTTAGCTTTTTCTGATTATAAAAATGTTTCCCCAGTTGTGCAAATAATTTCTTTTAGTGACACAAATTGAAAACAACCTTATATGTTATGATGGTGAAGTGCATCTATTATAAATGACAAATGAATTATTATTTCTAATAACCATGTAGTTGATAAATGAAATTGAGCTTTGGCTTCTGCTTTTTTGGTTTGTATGACTGAAAAAGTTTGAGAGAAACCTGTCTGTTCTTATACAGCTGATTTGATAAACAGAGATGAAAAAATGGATATTTCTATATTGAAAATTAGAGATAAAGATATTTATTGAAATTCTGTTGATTATGCAAATTTCAAAAGTATAAAAGTTAATTTTGATTATGAAGCAAAAAATCAAGATGAAGTTGTGGCAATTGGTTATCCATGGGTTTGAGCTGATACAATAACAGAAACTAAATGAATTGTTTCTGGGGTAAGTGAATATAACTTTTTCAAATATATTAAAACTGATGCTCTAATTGCTTGATGAAATTCTGGTTGAGCTTTAATTAATTCTGCTTGAGAACTTATTTGAATTCCAACTTTTTGAATTGGAGGTTGGTGAGAAAATTCTTTATGATATGCTCTTTCTATTGAAGAAGCAAAAGAATTCATCACAACAAATTTGGATATAGTTCCAGAAAAAAATTATATTACAGAAGTAATAGATTTCTCTAAATATAGGAAAACTATTGAAGATATTAATAAAAATAAAAAAGTAGAAGATGATGCTTTTTCTGTTAATATTCCAGAAAATTACGAATTAAAAAATTATTATAAAAATGAAAGTGTAGAAATTGGACAAAAAAAAGCTGCTAGTTCACTTTTGAATATGGTTTCTATAAAAGTTGCATCTACAAAAACATTTAAAGATGATAAAGAATTTTTTTATTTTTTAGAATCAACTTGATTTTATTCTAAAGAATACAATAAATTACTAAAAAGAAATATTTCCCAAATAGATTTTTATTATTCTGTTGCTAAAGATGATTTAACAAATTGAGATTACTGGGGAAATTATTATATTTGATATTCTTGAAACAAATTAATAACTATTTCTATAGATGCACCTTTTTATGATGAAGTTTTGAAAAAAGATTTAAAAAAAGAATTAAATAATATTTTGGCAAATATTTCTTTTAAAAAAGATAATTTTAAAAATATAAAATATGATTTTTCTTTTTCTATTCCAAAAGTTTCTATAAAAAATGTTTCTAAATCAGTTTCTAATAATTTTGATTATTCTATATATTTTGCTTCAAATTTGTATGAAAAAATGACAATAAATTTGTTTGATCTTTATTGAGAATATGAAGGAAAATGAAAAACTGTAAAAGAAATTTATGATATTAGTTTACAAAATGTAAATGATTCTAAAAAATCAATGATAAAATTCAAATGATTAGAATGATTTTATTTTTGTAATGACTCTAATGATTGATATTATTGATATAATCCTTATCCTTATTCATACTATAACTATTCTGTTGATGAAAATTGAAATAATATCAATTTATCAAATTGTAATATAAAAATATTTTTTCCTTTAAATGAAGGTTTAAATAGGCAAAGTTATCTAAATATTGATATTAGTTGAAAAAAAGAAAATATAGAAAAATATTTGACTTTTACTTTAGGTTTTTTGAGTAAATATGTAAATTTAGAAGGTTCATGAGAAACTGATTTAGTAAATATTTTTAAAGTAACTTCTTCTAAATTAAATTTCTCTGATATTTGAGATCAAACAGAATGATATAAAAAATTTCTTCAATTACTTGTAAAATATTCTGTTTTAGAAAATAAATCAAAATTTCTTTGAGAAAGACCAGTAAAGCGGTGAGAATTTGCTTATATGACTTCAAAGTATGTTTTTAAAATAAATTTAGAAGAAAAGTCTTGTAAAAAAGAAGATTATAAATGTATTTTTAGTAAAACTCAAGTTACTATAAATGATAAAAAAGTTAGTCTTGATAAAGTTTTTAAAGATTTATGAGTTAAATATGATGAATATGTGGATTTAAACAAATCTTACTCTTTTGGTACTTATTTAGGTTATAAATTAGCTTGATTAAATATTTGAGAATTTACAACAAAAAATATTTCTAAGTTTGAAAGGTTACAAACAGAAAAAATTTATGCAAAAGAAAAAGACAAGCTAGATAAGTTTTATAATAATATTTATTGAACAAGAAAAATCTCTTACTTAGAAATAGATTCATGAGCAAATATTTATTATGAAAAAGAAAAAGTTATAAATTATTATTCAAAAATTAAAAAGCTAATTTGGATGGATTCAGTTTTAGATGAAAAAATTTCTATGAGTTTTGAGGATTCTAATTCTTATAAAGATTATATAAATTCTTACGAACCTAAAGAGTGTCTTAATTTAGCAAATAATTTCGCAGAATACAAAAAATGTGAAAAAGAGAATGAAGAATGATATAAAAAAGCAGAATCAAAAATGTCATATTTCTCTTTCTATCCACAAAATGATTATAGTTATACATATTCTGTAATGCAAAAAGCTGATATGTTTCAAATAATTTTTGAACAAGTTGATTTCGCAATGTTTGATGAAAAGTTTGCAAAAAAGAAAGATGTAACAATTGAGGAAGCTAAATAAAAAAGAAAATAAACAAAAAAAATTTGATATTTTTAAAAAAACTATATAATTAGCACCGATTTTAATTAATAATAACTAAAATATGGCAAAAGGTAAAAGAACTTATGTTGGTTACTACTCAACAGAAACTGGAAATCTTGTTCATGTTACAAATATTCAAAAAAAGAATTTTGCAGCAGGAGTAAAATGACCAACTTTGAGAAAATACAACAAAAGAACAAAAAAACACGAGGTGTTAAAATTGAAAGAATTGAAAAAAGGGTAATAACCAATCAATTTATAAAAAGGTAATTATGGAATTTCTCTATAATTACCTTTTATTATATTTTTTGACAAAAAGCAAAAAATACTATAATTTTAAAAAACTATTCACTAAATTAAATAAATGATAGAAAAAATTATAACAATAATTCTTCTGAGTTTTATTTCACTTATTCCTATTTTGATTTGGGGATATGTTTTTTCATATATTGACAACACAAAATTTAATAAAACAAGATTTTTTGTTTGAATTTTTTGATGAGGAATTTCTGTGATTCCTATTTTATATTTGGATAAAATTATTGAAAATTCTTCGTTTTCTATTCTGAATATTTTCCATTATATATCAAAATTAAATAGTTTTGAAAACCTAATTAACTTTGTAATTTCCCTTTCTCTTTTTACTTTTTTGATTGCTTGAATTGCTTTTATATTTGTTTCTTGGCTCAATAGAAGTAAAGAAACATTATATTTATATTTAAAAAATATTTTAATATTTATAGCTTTTATTATAGTTTTATCTTTTATAATTTTATTTTTTTCTAAATTAAATTTATGAAATTCTAAAGTCATAGAAACTTTAAGTTTCTGAAATACGATTTTTGATTCAATTAAGCTAATATTTTTTTATTATGTTATAGTTGCATTTATTGAAGAAACTTCTAAACATTTTAATTTTATTCAAACAAGTTCATCTAAAATAAAAACTATTGACAAATGAGTTCTTTATGCCATCTTCGTTGCTTTATGATTTAGTTTAGTAGAAAATATTTTGTATATTTATAACCTTTATTTGAATTTTTGACTTAATTTAGAATTAGCAAAAATTTATTTTTTCAGATCTGTCTTCTCTGTTATGGTTCATGTTTTATGCTCTTCCGTGATTGCTTATTTTTTCTCAAAAGCTTTCATTTATTTTGCTAAAAAAGAGCTTAGTATAAATTTCATAAAAACTTTTTTTGTATGACTTTTTTCTTGAATTTTTTTACATATGATTTTTGATGTTAGTCTTACTTTTGGCTTTTCTTTTATTATAATAATTTATTTTATTGGTTGATATTTTTATATCAGCTCTATTTTTTATCGCGACTAAAATGTTTACAATATATATTTTTGCTGATAGTTTCAAAATTTATGAGGATGCTATAAAAGAGTATGAAAAAAGACTTTGAAAAAGTCTAAAAATAGAAAAGCTAAAACCTTCTAGGCTAACAAATCCTAACTTAATCATATCAGAAGAAACTGAAAAAATTAAAAAAATTATTGAAACAAATAAAGCTTTTCATATAATTTTGTCACCAAATTGAAAAAATTTGGATACTACAAGTTTTTATGATTTAATAGAAAAAACTAAAAATTATTTTTCTAAAATTAATTTTTATATTTGATGAGCAAATTGAATTGATTATGAAAAACTGAAAAAAATTTGTGATTTAGAATTAAGTTTATCTAAACTCACTTTTCCTCATAGTTTAGCCTTACTTGTTTTAATTGAACAAATTTATAGAACTTGAATGATCAAAAAATGAACAGATTATAATAAATAACTTTTTTATGAAATATTCCCGAAACAAAAAATTATACTAAATCTTTTAAAAAATATTTAAATAAATAAAAATTATGTACACTGAAGCAAATACTCTTGAGGTAAAAAACCTTATAAAACAAGAATTATTAAAAAATTCTTTTCCAGATTTTGAAGTATTATTTAATGAAAAAGCTTTGAATATTTCTTTAGAGTTATTAAATGAACTTTTAGATGAAGAAAAAAAAGATTTTGAGAAAAATTTAGAATTGCCTTTAGAAAAAGTTAATTTTGAAATTTTTTTTGATAAAGAATCTATTTTAGATATATACTGGTCTTTTTTAAGCCATTATTACAGTGTAAATAGTAATGAAAAAATAAGAAAAATTATTGAAGAATTTGAACCAAAATTAATTGATTATTGACATTTTGTTTCATATAATAAAAAATATTATGAAATTTGTAAGTATATTTTAGAAAAAACAAGTCTAAATTATGAACAAAAAAGAATACTGAAAGATGTTGTTAAAAAGTTTGAAGAAAGATGAATAAATTTAAAAGCAGAAAAGCAAAATAAACTAAAAAAAATATCAAAAAAATTAGCTAAACTTTCTAATAAATTTTCCAATAATGAAATAGATAGTGAAAAAACTTTTTCATATACTTTCCCAAATCTTGAATTTTTACAAGAATTACCAAATTCAATTGCAGAAAGTGTAAAAAATGAAAATTGATATACTTTTTGAGCAAGTCCTTCGGATTATTCAAATGTTATGAAATATTGTAGCTCAAGAGAAATTAGAAAATTTTTTTACAAAAAACATTCTAGTTTTGCTTCTAGCTGAAAATTTGATAACAAAAAAAATATTTTACAAATAATTAATTTAAGGAAAGAAAAAGCAGAAATTCTTTGATATAATAGTTTTAATGAATTAGCTTTTATTCATAAAATGGCTGATAGTAAAGAAGAAGTTGAAGCTTTAATAAAACCAATAACAAAAAAAGCTAAGCAAAAAGCTAGAAAAGAGTTATATTTTCTAAAAAAGTATTTTAAACTTTGTGATATTCATCCTTGGGATTTACCATATTTTTATAGAAAATTAAAAGAAACTAAATATAAATTAAATGAGCAAGAAGTTAAAAAATATTTTGAATTTAACAATGTTTTAGCTTGACTTTTTGATGTTGCAAAAAAACTTTTTGGTTTAGAAATGAAAGAAGTTTATAAAAAATTCTCGGATAATAGTTTTTTTTCTGATTGCAAATTTTATGAAGTTTGGAAAGATTGAGAAAAAATAGCATTTTATATGCTAGATCCATTTTACAGAAAAGAAAAAAATTCTTGAGCTTGGGCAAATGACTTAAAATGAAAATTTAAAGAAAAATTACCTTTTATTATAAATGTTTGTAATTTTGAAAAACCTCGTAAACAAGAGTTATCTAATAAAGAATTGTCAGAAGAAAATTTTAGTTTACTTAGCTTATGAGAAGTTGAGACTATTTTTCATGAATTTGGTCATGCAACACATCAAATGTTAGCAAAATCAAAATATCCAGAATTAAGCTGATTTTGAGTTGAATGGGATTTTGTAGAAGTTCCATCTCAATTTTTGGAACATTGGGTTTCAGAAAAAGAATCTGTGAAATTTTTTGCTAAACATTTTGAAACTGAAGAAGAAATTCCAGAAACATTTTTAGAAACTTTTGAAAAGTTAAAGAACTTATGAATTTGATTAAATATTTTGTCTCAAAATAAATTAACTTTTTTAGATTTCTCACTACATTGAAATAAAATTCCCAAAAACATAAAATCTTTAGAAAAAAAAGTAAAAAAAGTTTTTGATAAATATAGAATTTTTGAAAAAAAAGACATTCAATATAATTCATATTGTACTTTCGGACATATTTTTGATTGATCCTATGCTTCTGGATATTATAGCTATATTTGGGCTGAAATTATGGAATTAAATATTTTTTCAGAATTTAAGAAAAACTGAATTTTCAATGAAAAAACAGCTAAAAAATATAGAGAAAAAATTTTAGAAGCTTGATCTAGTAAAGATGCAAAAGATTTATTTTTTGATTTTATGTGAAAATGAGTTGACTTAGAGGTTTTTTATGAAAATAAAGGCTTATAAAAAAGATTTTGTTTATTTTTGCTTTTTTTGTATTTTTATAGTAAAATGCTACAAAATATTTTAAAAATTAATTTATATTTTATGGTAGCAGAAAATCCTTCTGAAGTAAATGAAAATACTAATTCATTAAATTCTAATAATAAACAAAAAAAACAGGAATCTTTGACTTGGGAATTCTTACATATCTATGCAAAAGATTTTGATGAAAAACCTAATGCGAAATCTTTACTTAATATTATTTTTTCATCAGATGAGGCTACTTTGGATCCAGAAGTAAAAAAAGATTTAGAAAAATCAAAAGCTAGGTTTTCAGAGAAATTTTCTGATTTAAGAATTTGAGAATGAATAAATAATTTTTTGTTAAAAACAACTTTAGGGAAATATTATATTTCTTTAGTTAATAATGAAAAGTCTTTGAAATCAATTTTACTATCAGAATATTCTTTAGAATCTAAAAACGAACAAGAGAAGTTAGACAAAGAAGTTAAAAGTTTAAGTAGTAAAGAGGTATTAGAACTTATTTCTAGTGATAAAAAAAGACAAGAATTTGCTAAAAAGAAATTATGAAATCCATCTTTACTTGAAATTCTTAACTTTTTTCCTTGAGAAAAAGAATTACAAAAAAGATTTGAAAAACTAGACCCTCAGAAAAAAGAAGATGCTATATCTGTTTTATCAAAAGCAAAAAATATTTGAACACTGGATTCTGTGGATATTTCAGTATTATTTAAAACGGGGCTTTTAAATAAAAGTGAGAAAGCTCAATTTGTTTACAAATTTATGCCATACATTACTTTAGAAGAAGCAAAAAATTTGGGACTTCTAAATAATAAAGAAATATTAGCAGAAAAGGAAAAATTAGTTGAAGAAAGAGTTGCTTCTAAATTATCAATTTCAGATAGAAATTTATTAAAAACTCAAATAAAAGAATTGGCTTGAAATCTAAGAGATGAGGATATTTTAGTAGAAACAAAATCTCTAAAAAAATTACTTGATTGAGAAAATTTAGATAAAATAGCTGATCCTGAAAGTAGATGATTTATAGAATTAGATAAAGCCGTAGAAGATTCTTTAAAAAATGATGAGATTTGAGCTAATAGTAGTATTGAATTAAGAAGAAGACTTGATAATATTTTAACAGTTCCAAGAAATTTTTCTAAATGAAATATTATAAAAATTCCTTGAAAAGACTGAAAAGAAGATTGATATATAAGGATTGATTCTTTTGATGATGTAAAGAAAATATTTTCTTACACTGTTGTTTGAGCTTGAAATAAAATTAGTTTAGATAGACAAGCATCTTTTGAAACAAAGTCATATTGAGATATAGAAAAACTATTAAAAGAATTTTTTGAAAAATCTTGAAACAAAATACCAGTTTTTACTCCATCAGAAATTAAAGAAGATAAAAATTTAATTTCTTATAATTTAGAATTAATTTCAGAACAGGATTATAAAAATTCTTCAAAAAAAGTAAATGAAGATTTATTTTCTACTTTGAATGTAAGAAAGGAACAATTAGAGCAACAAATAACTGAAATAACCACAAAGTTAACTAAAGTTCCTTCTTGAATTGAAAAAGATAAATTAGAATTTCAAAAAAAAGAATTAGAAGAAAGATTGAAAGAGTTAAACACTAATATACAAAGTTTAAATGGTAATGGTCTAAGTTCAAAACAAACAGTATCTTTGTATAATTTTCAACAACTTTTAAGTCAATTAGATACTATAGATTGAGCTTGAACCAGTTTAGCTTTAAATAAATGAATTTTTATAGAAATAGAAGAATCTTGAAATAAAGTTAGTTTTGAAATTCTTTGAGCTGATTTAGAAAAATGAGAAGTTTCTATGAGATGAGCAGATTGAATTATTGAAAATATTTCTTTTGCTGCATTTTTTGAAGCTTTCAGAGATAAAAAAGCTAAAAGAGTTGAAAAAATAAGAGATTTTTCTGATTTAATAGAAAAGTCTGCTTGGAAATGATTTGAATTTTCTTCTTCTGGATGATTTATAAAAAAATGAACAGATTGAAAAAAAGATGAAGAAATAACAATGTTATTTTCAGATAAAGAAAATAAATGAGATTGAACATCTATTTTAAAACTAGAAAAAATAGATTGAGATTATGTTACTGTTAGATATTGAGAAATTGATGTAAAAAATTCAACTGAAAAAAAGTGAAAAAAAGAAATTAAGAAAATAGAAAAAAATTATAGTATGTCAAAAACAACTTATACTATTAAGTTGAACAATTTACATAATTTTATAGAACAATATAATTTTACTCCTCTTTTAGAAGAAAAAAAAGAAGAAAAAATCTGAAAAGACAAACTAAAGAATAAAGATATAAAGGGAGATTTTTTATTAAGGCTTTTAAATAATTATTCTATATCAGAGCTTATTTCTTGATGAAATATGGCTTTACAGGCAGTTCAAGAGAGATTGAAAAGATGAACTGATATTCACTCTACAAAAATAGCAGCTGGTATTTGAAAATGGATTCCTTGAAATGTTTGATATGATTTACAGATGAAAGCAGAAGATGTTGAAAAATCTGAAACAGAAAAGGAAATAGCAAATTTATGAAAAATAGATTCAAAGGATTCTATTCCTTTAATTAAATCACGGATAAAAAATAGAAATACTCCAGAGTACAAAAAAGAAGCTGCTTTGCTTTTTATGGTTGAAAAATACGGGTCACTTACTTGAAAGGCAGAAATGTTTGAGTATAAGTGAAAATTCTTGTGGTATGAAGCTTTTTGATGAAGAATATGAGATGAATTATATAAAAAACATGAAGAATATTGTATTGATAATAATCAAACTTTTTCAGAAGAAGATTTAATGTTAAAACTTTTAAAACAACAATGTAAATCATGATGATTAAATTGAATAAAAAGAAGATCTAGATTACATAAAGAATTTGAAGCAAAAAAAAATAAAGGTTCTAGGGAAGGTTTTCAAAAGTGATATGATGATGCAAAAAACAAGAACATTTTAAAAGAAATGATTGATTGATGATTATGAGAAGCTGAGTGATGAACTATAACTGAAGCTATTTGATGGGCAAAAAGAGCTGCAGAAAAGGGTTGAAGTTTGGAAGAAATGAATGAAGTTATTTTTTCTTTATTGTTTTCATGAGCACTTTATCATACAGATTCTTTAATGCTTAATGAAATTAAGTCACTTTGGGATTGACAAAAAATACCTATGGTTACAGCAATTTTTTCTAAAGATAAAGCAAAAATGGATCTTTTCAATGATATTGTTGTTGAGGTTGCAAAAGATTTAAATTCAACTTATCCTTGAATATATCAAGATGCTTTGAATATAAGAAGACTCGCAAAAGAAAACTCAATGAGTGTTGAGAAAAGAATAAAAGAAACTAGAAAGTTTTATTCTAAATATTGAGCTTCTATAATGAGAGCAATGAACATGTGACTTTCTTGAGATAATTCTAAAGATCCACGACTTGATAAAGCTGAAAAGCTAATATTATTAAAAAAAGATTCAAGTAAAAATTATAATACTTATTATAATTTACTTTCTACAGAAGATTCATTTTGAACAATGTGAACTTTTTGAGAAGCATCTATGACTGATGCTTGGTGAGATGCTTGACTTTGATTAAATATTAGAGAGCAAACAAGACTTTACTTAAGATATAATCAATGAGGTTGATTTTCTAATACTCTTTGATGAAATAAACTTTGGAAATGTATAGTTGATGATTTTGATTCTATTTGAAATAAAATAATAAATCTTTGAGCAAAAAAAGTAGATGATCCTTTAAATAGACTTGCCCAAAAGAAATATGTTAAAGATAGACTTACACAACTGATAGCTTGACTTCTTGATAACCATTGAGGTAGAGTAGATGTATTAAATTCTTATAATAATTCAACATCTCCAACTTGAGAAGCTTTGAATAGATGGGGATTATACTTGAGAGAATTTTCTGAAGTTTCTATAGACAAATTAATTAGTTGAAGTGAAGACAATAAATTAGAACCAATAATAAATAATATTTTATATTGATGAAAGACTGTTTCTATTGATCAAAATCCTTTTAAAGATCCTTTATCTAAAGTACCTTTAAGAGTAAAACAAATTTTATAACAGACTCCTAGAAAAAAAATAGACTATTCAAATTTGACTGAGATTCTGATGATGAGGCTGATATAAAAAAACCGTATAAAAATTTTTATATGTTTTCTTTATTTCTTACACAAATCATACAAAAAAAAGCTATATTTATTTTAATTCCAAGAGGAAGATTTATATTTTTAAATATTTTTATATGAAAAAAAGATTGTCTATAGTAGCTTTAATTTCTATTTTAGCTTTAAATATTATTCCAAGTTTTACTTATGCTTGATGATGAGAAAGAGACTTTTCTTGTACCTCTTCTGAATTTAATGTTAAAAATCCTGATGAAATGATAATTATTCATAATTGAGAGTCTCCTGTTGTTTTGGAGAAAAATAAAAATCATTATAAACTTATTGATGATTCAAAAAATAGAATATCTTTATATAAATATAATTTTACATTAGATAATTGATTTACATTTGATTCTAACTGAAAAAATTATATTTTAGCAATTTCTGATAAGTCTTGAAAGTTTTATTTGATAAAAGATTGAGAAATCTTAAAAACTTTTAAAAAATGAATAAGCATACCTAATGTTAGTATAGCAAAAAATACCGATGTTTTTTCTTATGTTTTAAGTAATAAATCTTGAGTCACTACGGTATATTTAGGAGATAAATTAATAAAAAGAACAAAAAATATAACTACCTCTAAGGTTTCTCCAAATTGAGATAGTATAGCATATATGCTATCTGAATATAATTTATGAAGAAATGATTATTTAGTTTATCAAAATAATAAATTAGTTTCAAGAATAAAAGATGTTTGGGGTTATTCTTTAGATTCACTTAATTTTTCAGATGATTGAAAAAGACTTGTGGTAGCTGTTTCTGATGCCAATTGAAAAATTATTTTAGTTGAAAAAAATAAAATATTATCAAAAGGTTATGATCTTATTTATGATATAGATTTTTCTTCTGATTCTAAAAGTTTAGCATTTGTTCAAACAAATTTTTATGATTGATATTCTGAGTCAGAAATAATTAAAGATTGATTTAAAAAAGTTTCATTAACTTGAAATATTATTGATGTAGAAATCATTGATAGTAATGATTCAATTGCATACACATATCAAGATAGTAATTGAAAAACAGGTATTAATGTTTCTTGAATTGAATATATTTGACATTATAATCCATCTTTTATGTTAAAAACATTAAAATATGATGAAAACACAGACCAAATTTTTATGCACTCAAATTATTATTCTGATGTAAATGAATCTGGTTATAATAATTCTTTTAGTTGAGATTTTATATTGACTTTTTCTTCTGACTGAACTTATACTTCTTCTAGCTCTCTTTGAGCATATAAAGAAAAAGCTTGAATTCCTGAATCAACTTATTCTCTTTGAGTAAATATTTTTCCAGAAAATAATTCATATAACTTATTAAATATCAAAAATAATTCAAAAGTTGTTTCTATGGACTGTTCTATGTTTTAGGATAATTATTATTATAATTATAAATTCTAGCCCGAGACCGGACACTTTTAGAAATTGAATATTATTTGATAATTATGAATCTTACGAAAATAACACAGAAACTAAAGAGTTTATATCATCTCTAAAAAATATAGCTAATGAAGAAGATAAAAAAGTAAAATATATAGAAAAAAAATAACTAAAAAAGAAGATAATTTCATAGATGATTTATTTAGAGAATTGTGAATATTTTAAAAAATAAAAAGTAGATTTATTAAAAATCTACTTTTTTAATAAAGAAAGAGCCTTTTAAATTTGAGTTTTTTGAAAAAATAAATAATATGCTTCAAGTTTTATTCTAAAAATCTAGTATATGAGTGTAAAATATGAAAAAAGTTCTGGAGGGATCGTTTATAGAAAACGAAAGTGAAATATTGAAGTTCTTTTGCTAAAATGGCTAAATTCAAGAGAAGAAGAGGAATATGTTATTCCTAAATGAAAAATAGAGGCCTGAGAAATAGCAAAATATACAGCAACAAGAGAAATATGAGAAGAAGCAGGTTTACTTGAAAAAGATTTAGAAGTAATTAAATTTATAACTAAATTGAATTATACTTTTACAGCTTGATATCTTGAAGAGAAACCAATTATAGAAAAAGATGTTTATTTATTTTTGGTTAGATATAATGGAGATAAAGATCCACTGCCGAGGAAAAAAGAAAGATTTGTTTGATATGAATGGGTTGATATAAAAAAAATTCCTATAATTCCTATTAGATTTGATTTAAAAGGAATAGTTTCTAGAAATATAACTTATTTTATTTAAAAATATAAATATGATCGATATAAAATATAACGAAGATGTTTTAGTTTTGACTAATTGAGAAAAAAAAGATATAACTTTTAATATTGCTGAGAACTTGGTTTTTATGGATAAAATCTGAGTTTCATTTCCATGAGAATACGAAAAATCAGGAATTTTATTGGAAGTAAAAGAATATTCTAATTCACTTTTTTATAACTTTTTGTTTGATTCCAAAAATATTGTAATTATTACTGATGATAATTTTGAGATTAAAGAAGATATTTTATCTTTTTTTGGAGATATTGATGTATTAATTATTGTTTGAACTAAACAGGCTATAAAAATTTTTGAGAATATTGAAGCTAAACTAGTTATTCCATATTGAGAATGAAAAGATTTATTTTTAAATTCTTTATGACAAAATTTAGAAGAAGTTAATTTTTACAAAATAAAATGAGATTTTAGTCTGGATAATACTGAATTTGTTAATTTATGAAAGTAGTATTTTATTTGAAAGCATTAACTAAATGAGTTAGTGTTTTTATTTTTATAAAAAATATTAGAAAAAAATTTAATTTTAATTTTTAATAAATGAATAAACATTTTGATATTTTGAAGAAATACAATGTTATAGCCAAAAAATCCTTAGGACAGAATTTTTTGGTTGATGATAATATTCTTGATAAAATAGTTACTTATAAAGAAATATTTTGAGAAAATATAGTTGAAGTTTGACCTGGTTATTGAGCTTTAACAGAAAAACTTCTAAATAAAAAACCTAAAAGTCTTAAATTAATCGAGCTTGATTTAGATATGGTAAAAATTCTAGAAGATAGAATCTCAAACAAAGAATTAAATATCCAAGAAATTGACTTTGAAATAAAAAATATTGATGTTTTGAAATTTGAATTGAATGAAGAGCATAAGGATTATAATGTGATTGCAAATATTCCTTATTATATAACATCACCTATTTTAAGGCATTTTTTGTATGATGTAAAGTTTTCTCCAAAATCAATGATTATTTTGATGCAAAAAGATGTTTGAGATAAAATCTTATCGGATAAGTCTTCTGTTCTATGACTTTTTGTTGCAAAAAAATGTTTTGTTAAACAAGTTGTTTTAGTTCCTAATTCTTGTTTTTTCCCAGTTCCAAAAGTTGAATCTATTGTATTATATTTTGAAAAACATAATATTTTTGATGAAATTTGTAGTGATGAAGATTTTTTGAAAATAATAAAGATGTGATTTAAAGAAGCTAGAAAAAAACTTATAAAAAATTTTATTTCAAGCTGATTTCCCAAAGAAAAACTTTTATCTTGTTTTAAAGAGTTAAATATTTCAGAAACCACAAGAGCAGAAGAGCTTAATATAGATATATGGTGTAATTTAGTAAAATTAATTTGCTTATAAGAAGAAAGTGTATAATATGTGTTGGTCAATTTTTTTTATTTTTTTACATTCGACTAAAATGAATGCAGGTAAAGTTAAGTTTTTTAACGAGACTAAAGGGTTTTGATTTATTATTGCTAATGATGGCAAAGAGTATTTTGTTCATATTTCTGGAGTTACTGGTAACGAAGAATTAGAAGAAGGTCAAAATGTTACATTTGATATTGAGCAAGGAAAAAGAGGTTTAATGGCAGTTAATGTTAAAATTGCTGATTAATCAAATCTCACTAAAATAGGAAATATTTTTATTTCCTATTTTTATTTTTTTTGAATAAATTTTATTTTTTCAATTTTTGATAAACTCTTAATTCTAAATTCTTCTTTTGATGCCAAAGAACGGTTTTCAAAACTCTTAAAATAAACAATTTTTACTGGTCTTCTTGTAAAAGTATATTTTGCTCAAAGTTTAGAAAAATTATGTTCATTTACTCTTCTTTCTAAATCTGTTGTAATTCAAGTATAAAATGTCTTGTCATTGCATTCTAGGATATATGTGTAATACATTTGTGTAAATTAGAAATATAGGACTAATAATTGATAAATTTGTAAATTTCATTAAAAATATTGCTTTAGCAATATACGAATAAACTTTTACTTTAAATTTTAATTTGTTTTAAATCCAAACAACTTTATTTATTATTACCATTTAAAATTTTATTTAACTCAGCCATATCAACAAAACACCAGTCAGGAATTCCAGAGCCTGATCTATTAGTAATACGTCATCAAGCTTTTTTCATTGCATCTACAATATCTTCATTTGTAAACCTTCATTTTCAATAAGTATCTTCAACTGATCTTCTTACATCACATAAAGTCATTGTTTTCCCATCAATAGCTCATTCACCTAACCATTTTTCTAATTCTCATGCTTCTCAAGAAACAAACATAGACATAATAGTATTAATCATATTATTTTTATTAAATTGTAAAATATTGCTTTAGCACCAGGGCTGTTAATTTCTAAAATATATAGCAGTATTTTTTAAAAAGTAAGTCTAAATTTAAGGAATTTTCATACAAATCAGCTTTAATATTAGTAGAATTATTTGCTCTCATAGTATTCAAAGCAAAACTCCTAAGAATAACAAAAATATCAGGATTTACTCTTATCCTAGATTTATCTTCATTTAAAGATACATCTTTTACATAATGGTTTTTGTTTTCTATAGCCCAATGTCATCTTATTATTTCTGCATATTTTTCTATGTCTAAAGTTTTTGTGGAAAGGTAAAATGATGATTCAAAAGTAATAATATGTTTTTTAAGTTTTGTATCAAATCTTTTTATTGTTCTATCTACTTTTACAAGTTCTTTTATATAAAAAGCCCATTCTTTAGACAATTTACTATCTTAATATCTCAAATTTATATTTAGTTGTAATTCTTGTTTCTTCTCTATTTCTTCATGTATTTTTAATTCTAAATTCTGATAACTTTTTGCCTTCTAAAACTATTTTTTCACAATTACTTTTTAACTTTTTTTGATTTCACTTTAATTGAATTATTGCTTCATTTCAAGACTTTTTTACTTGTTCAAAAGTTTTTTTTGGCAATGCAATGCATCCAATGTAAATATTGCATTTTTAAGTCATAATTCTTCAAAAAATTTTTGTGCTATTGGTATTTCATTTGTTTTTTCTTCTATTTTTTCATGTGCTAATATTATCTTTGTATTCAGTAAAGCACTAAATATTTGTATTGCTTTCTGGTCTTTAAAATTATCAAAACTTCCTCTTACTACTTTTCAATCTAATGATACTATTTGCTCTTCTCACTCTTTTAATTTTACAAGTTCTATTGAATATTCTCTAAATATTCTTTCTAATTCTTCTTTATTTCTTCATTGTAATATTTGTCTTATTGTTCAATATCAAGGTCTTTTTTTCCACTTTAAACCATACTTAGATTTTAATTTATCAAAATGTGTTTTTATAAATATGCTTATTTTTCTATATGAATCTGCTCAGCTTATTATTACTATAATGCTAAAATATAGTATTTCTGCTAATCAAAATTGTTTTCATTGACTCCTTCTATGGTCTTCTATGCTTTGTAATTTTTTATATAACATTTTTCAAAATTTAGTAAATATTTTTTTCCACCTAAGTTATAATTATTTTATATTTATTTACAAATTTTTATTAGAAATTAACAGCCCTGATATTTATCTATTACATCATAAAAAAGTCTTTTGGAAATATACTTTTCTCAAAATATTTCTTGAAATTCTTTTTTATTTTCTGGTATAAACAAGCCATTATCAAAAAGCTTATATCACTTATTTGGTTCTTCCTCTCTTAGTTTTATCAAATAATTTACTTCTTTTTCTGTGAGTTGTTCTACTTTTTTTCTTCTTGTTGTTTGTTTATATCTTTTAAAATAGTTACTTTTCTCATATTCTTGCCAAAAAGAATATTCTAAAGATTTTGGTTTATTTTTTTCTCAAATATGAATTATTTCTTTTATGCTTGTTTTTCATATTCAAAATTCTTTTAAATATTCACAAAATTTATTTTTTGACATTGTTTTATTTTTCTCACGGTAAGCTTCAAAAAGCTTTAATTTCAATTCTAAGCTTATATTTTTGTTTGTTTGATGTTTGTATCCTGTTTCTCTCAAATGATTTACTAGCCTTGTTATTTTCATTTCTTCCATAGATAAATAATTAATTGTTAAAATATATAGTTTTTTATTTTCTTTCAAAAATAATACTATTTTTTGATAATTATTTATTTTGTTAAAATGTGATTAGTAAGCCATATTTAACTATTATGAATTTTAGAAAAAATTTTAGTCTATTTTTTTGACTTGTTTTGCTCTTTAATATCTCATCTCTGAACCTTTTCAAGTGGTCGGATTTGAGTGGGACGATACAAAAAGTTACATAAAATACCTTGATTTATTCGCAATATCTGTTATTATTATCATATATTTTTAACAATTATTTATTTTTTATGATAACAAGAGAAATAGTAAACGAATTAAATAAATGGATTTGAGATAAAAAAATCCTTGTTTTGAAGTGACCAAGACAAGTATGAAAAACTACTATAATGAAAGAAATTCAAAAAAGCTTAGAATATAATTGAAATAAAACTTTATATTTTTCTGCTGATTTAGAACTTTGAAATGATATATTTTTATCTCCTAAAAATTTTATAAATTTTATAAAAACTCAACTACAAAATAAAAAGCTATATATTTTCATAGATGAATTTCAATACATAAAAGAAGCTTGATTGTTTTTAAAATGAGTATTTGATGAATTAAAAGAAAGTATTCAACTGATCGTTTCTGGCTCATCTAGTTTGGAAATAACAAAAAATAGTGAATTCTTAACAGGAAGAAAAATAGATTTTGAAATAAATTGAATAAGCTTTTTTGAATATATAAATTATTTTTCAAAATATAAGTATTCCAAATATTCTCTAAATGATATTTATAATGTTTGATTTGATATTTCAGATATCAAATATCATTTTCTAGAATATATAAAATACTCTAGTTATCCTGAAGTTATAATAACAAAGGATATTAAAAAAAAGGAAGCAATTTTAAATAATATTATTTCAACTTATATATCAAAAGATATAGCATTTTTTATGAAAATAGAAAATATAAATGCTTTCAATAATTTACTAAAAATTCTTTCTAATCAAGTATGAAATTTATTAAATAAGTCTGAAATCTCAAATACTCTAAATTTAGACGATAGAAAATTAAACTATTATTTAGATATTTTAGAGTGAACTTATGTTATAGATTTAGTTAAGCCTTATTATACAAATATCAGAAAAGAAATATCAAAAATGCCAAAAGTTTATTTTCAAAATATTTGAGTTGTAAATTATTTCAACAATAAAAATATATCAAATATTGACATATTAGATGGAAGTTTTATAGAAAATGTAGTTTATAATTTTTTATCGGATATTACCTGAAATAAAGAAAATATTTATTATTATAGAACTATATCAAAATCAGAAATTGATTTTGTTGTTAAAACAGAAAAATGATTTATTCCTATAGAAGTAAAGTATACGAATAAGGTTCAAAATATACCAGTAGCTATAAAAAACTTTGAGCAGAACTATTCTAATGTTTCAAAAAAATTATTAATTACAAAACAAGAATTATCTTTTGAGTGAAATAATTATAAGCTACCATTTTATTTATTACCATTTATTTCTAACTTTGAATCTTAAATCTAATAAAATTAAAACCTCCTATCTCCTTAAAATATCTGTTTCACTGCTCATATTTTTTTAATTTTAGATATTATCTCAATCAAAATCTATAGTTAATTTATCACTTCTTTTTAATAAATGAAGTTTTCTTTTTTCTCATTCTCAAACACTTTTTGAATAAACATTTGTTCAAAGAGAAGCTATATAAGCATGGATTTTTTTTCTTTCATAAGAAGATAGTTTATCAAAAATATATTCTCTTCAAGTTCTTTTCACTAAATCAACTTTCATATCAATATGTCTAAAAAAATTCGATTGTTTTTTTTCTAAATAATCATTAACCTCTAATTGAAGAAAGATAAAATTATTATCTACATTTAACATTAAAGAAAGAAGTTTTCTTATAGAATTAAGAGTTTTTCACTGAGATCAAATGAGCAGTTGAGAATCTTTAGATTTTATTTTAACAAGAAAAATATTATTTCCTTTATCAGAAATATTTATATCATCTAAAATAAACCCTAGTTTTTCAAAAAAGGTAGAAACTAATTTTTCTATTTTTTCCTCTACATTAACATTATTTATTTCATTATTCATTTTTCAAAAAATTAATTAATAAAAATACTTCTATAAATTAATAAAAAATTCAATTTTTACAAGTTTTTATCTGTTTTTAAAAATAAATTTGCAAAGTTTTAAGAAATCGCTATAGTATCACTGTTTTACATTATTAATAATAATAGATATGAAAAAACACGATTTTATTAAAGCTGTTGCAGCTAAAGCTGGTCTTAGTCAAGATGCTGCTTCTAAAGTTTTATCTTCTTTTGTTGAAGTTATTACTGATGAGTTAAATGCTTGAGGTGAAGTTAATATTACAGGTTTTGGTGCATTTAGAGTTTCTACTAGAGCATCTAGAAACTGAGTAAATCCTAGAACTGGAAAGTCTATAACTATTCCTTCTATGAAATCTCCAGTTTTTAGAGCTGGTAAAACATTAAAAGAAGCTATTAGATAGTATTTCTTTGTTAATGCTATAATTGTAAAAAAAATAAGTATTTTTATTAAAAAGTACTTATTTTTTTATTATAATAAATAGTCATTTTCTAGCTTTTTATAAAAAAATGTGATAGAATTTGTTCAACTTTATTTTATAATAATATTTTATGAAAAGAATTTTAGTTTTGGGTTGATATTGAAATGTTTGACAAGTTGTTGTAAGAGATTTACTAGATTCTAACTTTTTTGTTTGAATTGCTTGAAGAGATGAAAATAAAATAGAAAATTTTATGAAGAAACTTAATAGCAAAAACTTAGAAAAAGTTGTTGTTGACTTGAGAAATGAAAAAGAATTAGTGAAAATATTTAAAAAATATGATTTAGTTGCAAACTGTCTAGAATATACTTTTAATAGCTTGGTTCTGGATATTTGTTTATTATCTTGAAAAAGTTATGTTGACTTATGAGATGATTATAATTGAATTAAAATATCTAGAACAAAAGATTGACTTGCAAAAGAGAGCTGAATTTCAGCTTGTTTATGAGCTGGTTCTGCTCCTTGAATTGTGAATATTTTAACAAAATTTGCTTCTCGTGATATGAAAAAGGTAGAAACATTAACTATTTCTTTCAATGATGAAATAAAAAATGCTCCAGATAAAATGTTGCCTTTTAATTTTCAAACTGTTGTTGAAGAAATTCTTTGAGATGCTTTACTTTTTGAAGATTGAAAATATAAGTTTGTTAAATGAAGTTCAAAAAAGATAAATGCAGATTTTTGCCAATTATCACGAGGAAGAAGTTCTTGTTTTTTACCAAAAAGTTATGTAACAAATCATGATGAACAATTTTCACTCCCAGAACTTTTGAGTGAGAAGTGAATAAAAAATGTTTACTTCGTGATGAAGCATAGTGATTGACTTATAAGTCTAGTAAAAAGTCTAGATGAATTTGGATTTCTAAGTAAAGAAAAAATAAATATTAAATGAGTTGAAATTAGTCCTTTTGAATTCACGAATTCAATTATGGCAAAGTTTGCACCTCAAAACTTTGATGTTGAAGATAAAGAAAGTTTATTTATAAAACTTGATGAAAAAGTTGTTGAAATTGTAAACTATTCTGTTTCTTGAATTCCAGCTTGAGTTATGAATACTTGAATTTGATGTTCTTTGATTGCACAATTTTTGGCAAATAATGAACTAACTCCGTGAGTCTATCATCCTGAAGACTTTGTAGAAGAAGAATGGTTTATTGATGAACTAAAAAAGAGAAACTTTGAAATTTATATTGATGGAAAAAGAATTTAAAAAGATAGTATCAAAAACCCAAAATTTATAATTGATTTTAGTTTTTTTATTTAAGATGAAATTAATTCTGTTTTTATTCATTTCACAGAATGAGCATCTCTATATTCATCTGCCATATTTAAAATTATTTTTGTATTGTGATGTGGATCTGGACAATATGGCATATCAAAATTACTAGTATTTCAAGCTGTTTGGACTTTTACAGTTCAAAAATTCAAAATATTTGCTAAAATTCACTTTGTATTAAGTCAAACTTCCTGAACCTGTCATAAATTACATTGAGAAACTTCTCTGTTTAGAAATGATACTTGTTCGACACAAACAATTCTATTGTTTGTAACAATAAGCATATCTAACTCGTGATCAAGCCATTTTATATAAAGAAAAATAGAAAAAAACATCCAAAATATTACAGCAGTTAAATTAGTCCAAGCATTTCATCAAAGAATATAAATTGTCAAAGTAACTCATATTCCAAGAAAAAAATACAAAAACAAAAAAACATAAACTATCCAATGTCTTTTAAGAACAGTTTTAATTTCTTCTCAAGGCCTCATTCAATCTAAATGAACTTTATGCATATATTTATAATTATATTTTAAATTAACAAATACTGGGTTTTTTTATATATAACGGTTCCAATATTTTTTTGTTTTTAAAAACTAAATTCTTTATGATTTTATCATAATTTATATTATTGACAACTTTTTTTTGAATTTTCTCAAAAATTATATTATTTCACAAATCTCAATAAATTTTTTCTATTTGATTTCGCTCTATATATTCTAAAAATTTTTCGTTAGAAAATACTTCTATACAAGAATCTTCGTTTAATTTTACAAATAAATCTCTTTTAGAAGAAGATTTAACTATAGGATAATTTTCATATAAATCAAAAAAGTTTAAATCTGTTAAATCTTTCTTAGTTATAAAATTTATAGTATTTACAACCAAAATAATAGTTCTTATTGCAGTAAAACTTCAAGGTCAATTTACCAAAATAATATTTCCTAAATTATCATAAATAATATTATTTTCTTTTAAAAAGTTATTTATAACTTGTATTAGTTTTGAACTTTCTTGTCATAATATATTTATTTCTAGTGAAGAAATGATTTTTCTTTCTTTATCAAGTAATGCTAAAATTCAGTTTTGCGAAATTGCATTTATAAAAAGATTCATATTTGTTTGTTATTTATAAAAAAACCATAAATTCTAGCCCGAGACCGGACACTTTTAGAAATTATATATAAATTATGGAATAATCAATTTTAAATTAAATTTCTAAAAGTTTTTTAATTTAGTTTAATTCAAGTTTCTTTATAAAAGTATTCATTTGGAGAAAAAAGGTTTAAACATTTTCTAGGTCTATTATTGATTCTTCCTTAAATAGAATAGATTTCTTTAGTTGTAATTGTAGATAAATCTGTATTTCTAGGTAAATATTGCTTGATAAACATATTTATGTTCTCAACAGTTCACTTTTATAAATTGTTTCAAAACAAACATATTAAATATAATTATCTAGGTCTGAATCATTATGAAACTTTTTCAATCTTCAACTTATTTCTTCAGGAGACCAAATAAATTTTCTATTGAATCAAAAATTCCTTATGTATGAGAATTTGGTTTTTCTTGGGATAAAGAAGATGAAAATATTTTACAAACAAATATTTTTACTCTTATGATGAGAAAAATAAAAAAACTAAATAATGATTGAATAAAACCAGTAATAATTCTTGATGAATTTCAATATTTAAAAAATATTATTATAAATAAAGAAGATAATTTACTTTTGGTTGAAGAATTATTTAAGTTTTTTATTTGATTAACAAAGCAAAATCATCTTGCTCATGTTATTTGTTTGACTTCAGATTCTTATTATATAGAAGAATTATATAATCATGCAAAATTAAAAAATACTT
>JBBILU010000004.1:0-2450 GCA_037444775.1 Candidatus Altimarinota bacterium | reverse complement strand
AAAAAACAAAAAAGAACCTTATTTGGAAGTCAGGTTCTTTTTTGTCAAAAGATTTTATTTTATTTGATAAAGTTTAATGTTTACCAAATGTTACTTTGTAACAAATACAATATTTTTTTTGTTAATTTTAGACTGTTAATTTTTTAGCTAATCTTCTTAAAAAATTAGAAACTAATTTTTTAAAATCATTTTTCACTGGAGTGAAATTTTTACAAGGTGTTAAATCTCATATTCATCATCTTACATCAACACAAGGATTAAAATAATCTTCTGAACTTCAAGGAATAATTACTCTTCATTCTTCAGTAACTATTACAACTTTTCAACTAACAGAATCTTGTCAAGTATAATCTAAGGTATTATTTCTAGGACTTTTTGAACATAGTACTTCAGTTCTATTTGCTTTTCAATTTGGTATTATACAATAGTGGCAATTAGCACATATAGAATCTATGGTTTGAACCACATTTGGATTTCAAATACTTCTTTTATCTATTTCTTCTTGTAAGTAAATTATTTTCCTCTCCTCCTCTCCATTAACTCAATAAGAATCTATGGTTTGAACCACATCTAGATCTAAAGCACTTCTTTTATCTCTTTCTTCTTGTAAGTCAATTACTTCCCCCCCCTCTATTAACTCAATAATCTGACATATTTAATAATTATTTTGTAAAATAATGTTGTTTATACATATTTTACAACGAAAGTCAAATTTTATTTGTACTTATAAATCTATTGTCCCGTTTCAAATCCGACCAGTTTTGTTAGATTCAAAACTTGGACTTAAAAACTCATAAAATTGCTCTAAATAATTATCAGAAATGAGTTTAATAAAATTAACAGCTAAATCAAATTTATTTTCCAAAAGTAAAGTATAAGCATTCAAAATACTGCTATAATCCCTTATTCTAACAAGAGAATAGGCTTTTGAAACATCATAAGCTCCAGCATATTTTTCCAAAAATTCTATTTTTATCTCTCAATTTTCTATTTCACTTTTCCAGTCTTCCTTTACTATTGCTAAAGGTGACTTTTTTCAAAATAATTCATATCTCGGTTTGTAGCTTGAATACCAGTAATTATTAAAGTTAAGAATATATTTGTTCAATAACTTTAAAACTTCTTTCTTTAAATCTTGTTTTGTAATTTCATTATTTTTTAGTTTTTCTTTTAATCTACTTATGGCTTTTGTATCAAATAAATCTTCTTCTATTCTTCTGTGAAATGTTTCTATGTGTCAATTTTGCTCTTTTCTATTTATCAAAGTATATCATCAAAATTCTTTTTCTATCATTTCTATCACATCTCATTTAATTCAATTTATTCTCAAATTGCTAAATTCGGCTCATCAATCAAATTGAAATCTTATATCTTTCAAATTTATTCAAATATTTAGCATTTGATTTTTGAATAATTCAAATGCTATAATTACACTACTTTTGCTTCTATCATCTCAAAAGTAACATATTGTTAATCAGCTTTTATAATCTCTAAATGTTATTTCATACAAATAAATATCAAATAATCACAATGCCACATAATTTGGAATATCTATTAAATATTTAATATCTACTTGCCATTTATGAAGAGCTTTATATCAAGCATAAATGTGATGCATACTTGCTAAATATGTTTCTAATGTGTTATTTTTTTTATGTTCTGCGAGTAATCATATCTTTTTTCTTTTTGTTATCCTATGTTCTAGTTTATATTTATCTATTACATCATAAAAAAGTCTTTTGGAAATATACTTTTCTCAAAATATTTCTTGAAATTCTTTTTTATTTTCTGGTATAAACAAGCCATTATCAAAAAGCTTATATCACTTATTTGGTTCTTCCTCTCTTAGTTTTATCAAATAATTTACTTCTTTTTCTGTGAGTTGTTCTACTTTTTTTCTTCTTGTTGTTTGTTTATATCTTTTAGAATAGTTATTTTTCTCATATTCTTGCCAAAAAGAATATTCTAAAGATTTTGGTTTATTTTTTTCTCAAATATGAATTATTTCTTTTATGCTTGTTTTTCATATTCAAAATTCTTTTAAATATTCACAAAATTTATTTTTTGACATTGTTTTATTTTTCTCACGGTAAGCTTCAAAAAGCTTTAATTTCAATTCTAAGCTTATATTTTTGTTTGTTTGATGTTTATATCCTGTTTCTCTCAAATGATTTACTAGCCTTGTTATTTTCATTTCTTCCATAGATAAATAATTATTTGTTAAAATATATAGTTTTTTATTTTTTTTCAAAAATAATACTATTTTTTGATAATTATTTATTTTGTTAAAATGTGATTAGTAAGCCATATTTAACTATTATGAATTTTAGAAAAAATTTTAGTCTATTTTTTTGACTTGTTTTGCTCTTTAATATCTCATCTCTGAGCCTTTTCAAGTGGTCGGATTTGAGTGGGACGATACATTTAATTCTTGTTGCCAATTTTTATAT
>JBBILU010000003.1:0-2718 GCA_037444775.1 Candidatus Altimarinota bacterium | reverse complement strand
AATGAAATTATAAAACAAATAGCTTAGCTATTTATGATGAAATGAGAAAAAGTTTGATGCCTTGAGATGATGGAAATTCAGAACAAATAAAAGATGTTATTTGAAATAGGTTAATTTCAGAAGAACCAGCATTCAATTATATTGCAGAAATGCAAATGGAACTTTATGAAGATTTAAGAGCAGAAGATTATAAAAATGGATTAAATAGGAATTCTATAGAAGGAGTATTAAATGAAATTAAAGCAACTCCAAAACTAAGCTGAGAAGTAAAAGAGGCTATTAGAGTAGCATTAGTTAAAGAATTTAATGAACTAGAAGCAGATTATTTAGATAAAGATAATTATGTAAAAGAATGATACGAAAAATTCTTAAAAGCAAATAAATTGAATGAAGCAACTTTCCCTCTAGCTAATTATAAAAATAAAATAATTGGAGAAACTTATCTTGGTAAAATGACTCATATAGCTTTAAGACCACATTTAGAAAGTTTAGGAACTAGATGAAGTGAACAGTCATTACAAGGGAAATATGCTGATATAGTTTGACTTGCTTCAGAAAAATGAGCAGTTTCAGATTTTTTTGATATGTGAGATGATAGTATAGATTGGACAAAAGAATTATCAGTAATGATTGCAACATCACTTATTCCTTGAGCTTGAGCATATTGGTTAATTTCAAAATGAGCATGAGCTTTAGCTAGAGCATATAATATAGGAGCTAAATGAGGAGCTGTAAGATGATTATTTAAAACTTGAGAAGTTTTAGCTAGATCTTGAGCTTGATATGTTTGAGCTTCTGCAGTAGATCAATGGTGAAAATGAAAAGATGTTATGTCTTTAGAATGATATTGAGAATTTTTAGTTTATGATGTAGCTTTTTCGATTGCTTGAAGATTATTTTCTCAAATAAATTGATGAGCAGGAACTCTTACTTCAAATTCTAGATTATGAAAATTATGAGAATCTTTATCTCCAAAAAGATTTTATGATAATGGTTCTTGGGAATGATGATATTCTGCATTAAAAGAATCTTGGTCAAGTGCTTGAAAGGCTTGAAAAGTTACGATTTTAGGTAAAAATTTACTTACTCTTGCTTGAACTTGAGTAGGATTAGCTGGGATTTCTGCTTCTTTCAGAGAATGAGAAATAGTTTTTCCATCTGATTTTACAAAAGAAGATTATGCAACTGCTATAATGATGTTATTTATGGTTCATGGATGACATGCAATTTCAAAAGTTGAATTTTCAAAAGTTTGAGGTAAAATAAAAATGAAAACTGAATCAGCTAAATCAGAAGTTGGACCAGCTAAATCAGAAGTTGGACCAGCTAAATCAGAAGTTGAACCATCTAAACCAGCTAAACCAGAAGCTGAACCAGCTAAACCAGCAGAAAGCTGAATCAGCTAAACAACAATACCATTAAGTTAAGACTTAATGGTTTTTTAATAAAGAAATTGTAAGAAAAAACTTGATTTAGCTGTTAATTTTACTAAACTCATTTTTAGATAATTATTTAGAGCAATTTTATGAGTTTTTAAATCCAAGTTTTGAATCTAACAAAACTGGTCGGATTTGAAACGGGACGATAGAGTTTTGTTTGGTTTAACTTTTTGCAATTTCAAAAAATCTCATATAATACAAACAAATTTTAAAAAATAATTAAAAAAATATGGTAGAAAAACAATTTCCAAAATATCCTCCATTTATAAATAGAATTGCAGAACAAAAATACATTAATGACTATTTAAAAGATGCTCCAACAAATATTTTGTTTATATATTGACCAAAATCAACTGGAAAAACAACACTTATCAATAAAGTTATAAATGAGCTTCCAGAATGAGAATATGCAGTACAATACATAAATATGAGATGAGTTTTGATTAGAGATTTTTCCGATTTTAGAAATACATTTTTTCCTAAAAGTATAAAGTGAAAAATAAAAGAAATAGTTAGTTGAATAAAGTTAAATATAGGTATTTTTTGATGGGATGTAGATGATGAAAAGTTACTTGATGAAAATATTTTTGCTTTAATGGAAGAAAAGTTAAGAAAAGCAAATGAAAAATGAATTAAGCCAGTTATTATAATAGATGAATTTCAGTATTTAAAAAATATAATAATTGATAAAGAAAATAATTTGCTTCTAGTGGAAGAATTATGGAAATTTTTTATAAGACTTACAAAAGAAGTTCATCTTGCTCATGTTATTTGTTTGACATCAGATTCTTATTATATAGAAGAACTTTATAATCATGCAAAATTAAAAAATACAAGTGATTATTATTTAGTAGATCATTTAGAAAAAAAAGATGTTGTATGATGGTTAAAAAGTGAAGATTTTACAGATGAAATGATTGAATATTTTTGGGAAAATTTAGGTTGAAGTGTTTGGGAAATATGGCAATGTTTACTAAAATATAAAAATACTTGAGATTACAAGGCTTGAGTTGAAACTTTGATAGAAGATGAATATGCTAAAATATTTGATATAATTGAATTTAAGAAGCTTTTTTCTCCAGAAGAAACAAAAAAATTTATAAAAGTATCAAAGCATATAGCAGAAAAATGAGAATATATCATAAAAGTTTGAGATGATTTATTTGACCTTATCAAAAAAACAGTAGATTTAGATATTTGGTTTTTTGATTCAAGGAAGCAAAAAATTACAGCAAATTCTCAAACTACTAAAAAAGCTTTTGAGAGACTTTAAAAAAAG
>JBBILU010000002.1:0-4155 GCA_037444775.1 Candidatus Altimarinota bacterium | reverse complement strand
ATATTATTTTTTTTGTATAACTTTAAATTTTTTAGTTCTATTTAATAAATCTAGTTTAAAAATTTTTCTTATTCATATTAATTTACTAAATAAATATAGTTAGTTTATAAATTTATTAAACTCTTCATCAAATTCTTTTCTATTAGAAATATCATGGTTATATAAAGGTAACCCCACAAGTTTATAATATATATTTTCATTTACTAACACATTATTTTCTCAATATTTCTTTGTAATTTCATGCAAGAATTTATTTTTAATTACTTCACTTTCTTTTTCAATCAAGTGTCATCATTTAGGTTCGATAAATATTTGATAATATAAATTATTATTATTTTCTTTTAAGAAAAGTAAAAAATCTGGTTGAAACCCAACTCATGAATTAAAATCATATATTTTATAAACTTCTTCATTTCTCAATAAAAATACTTTTTCATATTTTTCTTCTAAATTTCACATTGTTTGATTTAAAAATGTGACTAAGTTTACTTCTTCCGTTGTCCCATTGAATCAATCTAAAATATACCAATTCTTTGAAATTAAATCATTTTCCAAATCACTTATATATTCATTCTCATTAATACTTTTTTCTTTTACTACATCAAATACCTCTTTAAAACTTACAAAATTAAAATCAGTTCACAAATAAGGATTATAAATTTCTTTTAAACGGATCTCAAGATTATCAAAAAATTTGATAATAATTTCTAATTTTTGTTTGTTTGTAATATCTTCAAAAGTTTTATCTTTTGAAATAATTATACTTACTTTAAAACTTCATAAAAATTCATCTTTTATTATATCATCAATAGAATCAATTTTTAATTTTTCTTTTAATTTTTCAAATCTAAATACTGAATTATCTTTTTTAGATTTTTCATTAATACCTTTTAAGATTATATGTTTATCAAAATCTTTAAAATAAATAGTATAAGTTCTTAATCCATCTTTCTTAATAACTCATCTTGTTAAATCTTTTTCATCATCATTAGTTAGATTTACTTCTTGTTCTATATATGAAACATCACTTATTTGATATTTAAAATCAAAAGTATCTTTGATTTCATCTAGATTAGATTTTCTTTTATTTGGATTTTCAATTTGTTTGTTTTTTAAAATCTTAAAAGAGTTAAGAAAATCTATATTATTATTTTTAAAATCATCCTTTAGTTTAAATTGTTTGATTTTTTTGTTTGTTTCAATTAATTCTTGATTTTTTAACTCTGTTTTTAATTCATTGATATATGAAGAATCATTATTTGAATGATAAAACAATTCTTCTAATATTCTTAATTCATGATTTAAATCATTATCAAATTTTCTTTTATTTCTTTGCTTTCACTCAAAATTAAAAGGAAAATATCTTATTCATCTACCTATTAATTGAACTTCTGAAACAGTTTGTGGACCTACTTTAACTTTTTTTCCAATACTGGATGAGTCAATAATATTACTTCTTGTATCGTATAATTTTACAATATCAAACAAATTCAAAACATCCCATCACTCCGTGAGTCTAAAGACAGTAAATATAGCAGTAATATGATTATTTTTATCTTCTAAACTATTCAATAATTTTTCTTGTTCATCAGTTGTTTTTTCTTTTGTTTTTGTTCAATTCTTTGAATTTGTAATAATGCAATTATCTTTCTTGAAGTTATATTTTATAAAATCAATAATCTCACTCCAAGAAATTTTACTATCATTTATAAAATCAATCATATCTTTTATCCTACTTCATCCTTTCTCATAAACCTCTTTTCAAACTCTTATTTCATCTCATAAATTTTTCAAAAAATCAAAATCTGATTCTTTTAAATTATTTATAATTTCACAAAAATACTCAAAATCTTGCCTTGAATTTTCAATTTTATTACTTCTAAACAATACAACTCATTTAAAGTTATTGATTTTATATTTCAATGAAATTTTATATCTATACCAGTTTAATACTAGAACTTGTAATATTCTTTCTTTTTTCTCAAAACTCGAAGAAACTAAATTAATCTCTTTTGTATATCCAGCTCTTAAAAATTCTTTTAAATCAAATTTATAAATAATCTTATTAGCATATTTTTTCTCAACTTCTTCTCATTTTGGTAAAGTTGCTGTAAATTCAAGTAAAACATTTCTATTAACTCTATCACTTTTAGAGTCTCTTTTTAAAATCTTATTTATCACAGTGTTTTCCCATGATTTTTCAATTATTTCTTGTGATGTTCTTTCATCTAATTCTTCAAACTCAACTAAAAAATCTTGATTATTCTTCTTTTTCTTAGTGTCCGAATTTAGATGATGTGCTTCATCAGCCAACATAACTATATCTCTACCCAGTAAATCATCTAAATAAACACAATTTTCTTTTACTTTATAAATATCATTATGAAGTTTATGAATAGAAGTGAATTTAATCTCTATATCATCACTATCATTTGAAAAATTCTCAACTTTTCTAATATTCACATTTTTTCAATCAATATTGATATTTTGTGTGAATAGATATTTATTGTGGTATTTATCACAAAAATTATTTTCTGATTTTAATACAATATTGTTTTGATTTACAAAAAATATAAAACTTCTATACCCCAATTTATAATAGTAAAGAATCAAACTTGCCATTATCATGGTTTTTCAAGTTCAAGTTGCCATATTGAACATTAAATGTGTTTCTTTATTTTCATTTTTAGTTTTTTTAATTCACTCAAAAGTTAAGAAATTTTCAAGTGCATTTTTTTGCCAATCAAAAAATTCATATTTCAAATTTGAAGTAATATCTTTTGAAATTTCAGGATAAGGTACTCTTAACTTATAAGCTTCCTCTCAAATTTTTTCGTATAAAAATTGTTCTTTTATCATTTATTTTTAACTTAAACTATAAAACTCCTCACTTAATCACATATCTTCTTCATTAATTCAATATTTTTTATCTTTTCTCTCACTCATATTTACATACATTTGATTCAAATCTAACATTGAAGCAAACATCTTTTTTTGTTTTTCTAAACTTAACTTTCTAAAATTTTCATCTTTTAAGATTTTTTCTTTAAAATCCCTAACTTTTACATTGTAGTTAAGGAAATATTTATTATACATTTCATCAAAAAACACTTCTAATTCCTCAAGTTTATCACAATTCATTATTTTTTCTTTAGCTTCCTCATTCCACTTTTTCAATTCAAAATATACAAATTCTCATCATCATTGCCAATTTACACTTTTACTAATTCATCATTGTTCTCACTCGATAACTTTCTTTAATCTTTCAACTGCAATAGTTTCAATATAACCCATTTGTTCTACTCAAATATATTGTCTTCACATTTTATGTGCAACTGCACAAGTTGTTCCACTTCATAAATGATAATCTAAAACTATATCATTTTCATCAGTAATAGACTTGATTAAGTTCATTAGTAATAACTCTGGTTTTGGATTAGAAAAAAGATTATTTGATTTTAAATTAAATAATTGTTTAATTTCATCATCCGCATCTTGATTTTGTCCCCATTCTAATAATAAATCAATTATCGCTTTTTCTTTTCATTTTTCATCTTCACTCAAATCCCTTCTTAATCAAAGATTAGAAGTAATAAATACTAAATCACTACTAACAAATTTGTTTATATTTTCTTGTCATGTTCTAAACTGTGCTTTCGCCTTAAAATCATTTATTGTTCTACCATTTTTAATATAAATATCGTCTAAGAACTCTATTTTCATACTTTTGTTTAAATATTCTCATTTATCTATTTTATCAACTTTAGCCTTAACTCTTATTCAAGACTTAAATTCAAGTACAGAAAAATTATTACTAGAATTAATAATGGGTTTATTACTATCTGAAATTCAATCTATTGAAAATTTATCTATATTTCTTTCATCTTTTGAATATATCAAGATACTTTCCATTATTCATGCTATTCTTGATAAAAAAGAAGGTTGTTTTTTCTTTTTCCAATGTAAATTTCATATAAAATTATTCCTTCAAAAAACTTCATCCATTAATATTCATAAATAAAACATTTCAGGACTTCAATATGTATTTCTTGAAGTATCACATTGAACAAAAATAACTCAATCATCTCTTAATAATTCTCTTGCTACTTCTAATCTATTCTTCATAAATGTTAGCCATGTAGAATGATTAAAATT
>JBBILU010000001.1:0-6557 GCA_037444775.1 Candidatus Altimarinota bacterium | reverse complement strand
ATATGGTTACTTATCGTTCATATAATAGACATCTTGCATAACTTAAGAAAAAGAATAAACTATGTAAAAATAATTTATTCTTAAAATCTGTAAAATGAAAATATATGAAAACTTAATAAAATATGAAGATAGAAAATTTAAAAGATTAGTGTGAGTAAAAAAGGGAACATTTGAAAAAATATTAGAATATTTAAAAGAAGAAGAAACTAAGAAAAAAGCTGAGTGATGAGCTCCTAATAAACTAAATCTAGAAACAAGACTATTAATGACACTGGAATATTTAAGAGAATATAGAACCTATGCACATATATGAGAAGATTATGGAATAAGTGAAAGCTCTTGTTATAGAAATTGCATATGGATAGAGAAAGCAATACTAAAGAACAAAGATTTTCATATACTATGAAAAAAAGAATTATTGAAATCAGATACAGAAATAGAAATGATATTAATTGATGCATCAGAAGTAGCAATAGAAAGACCAAAGAATAAAAAAAACAAAAAAAAGAAATAAGAAGAAAAATATTCAAAAGAAATATTATTCTTGAAAGAAAAAGAAACATACAATGAAAGTTCAATTAGTAGTCAATAAGAAGAACTTAGAAGTAATATGTTTAGATTTTTCAAATGGTAAAAAACATGATTTTAAACTTCTACAAGATAGTAAATTAAGAATTAATGAGAATATTAAAAAACAAATGGATAGCTGATATCAATGAGTACAAAAGGAGTTTTCTAATACAGAAATACCAATAAAATGAAAGAATTTGACAAATGAACAAAAAGAAGAAAATAAAAAATTATCTTCTTCTAGGATATTTGTAGAACATGTAATTTGAAAATTGAAGTTTTTTAGAATACTTTATGAAAAATACAGAAATAGAAGAAAAAAATTTGGTTTAAGATGGAATTTGATAGCTTGAATTTACAATTTTGAAAGAAAGTTACCTTAATTCTTAGTTATGCAAGATGTCTAATATTTCTTTTGATACATTTTTTGAAGCACTTGATGAATTTTTAAATAAATTACCATGGTGATTTTCAAGTTAGTTTACTATAAAATAAGTTGATATTTGTTTTAACTTAAATAATTAAAAAAATGATTTCTGTTTAATACAAAAATCATTTTTTTAATTATTTAACAAAATTTACAACATTTTCAAAAACTTTTGGATTAGAAATAGCAAGATTTGAAAGAACTTTTCTATTTAAAGAAACTCTTTTTGTATACATACTATTAATAAATTTAGAATAAGTTGTTCCTAAAGTTCTAACAGCTGAATTAATTCTAGTTGTCCATAATCTTCTGAAATCTCTTTTTTTTCTTTTTCTACCTACATATGAATTCAATCATGCTTTCATCCAAGCATTTTTTGCCCTAGAGAAAACTCTAGAATTCATCATTCTGTATCATTTAGTAGCAGAAATCATTTTCTTATGCCTTTTTTTAGTCATAAGACTTCTTTTAACTCTTACCATTTTTCTTATATTTAATATATAATATTTTTTTTAATTATATTCTTTTTAATAATCCTCTCCCTAAAAAAGAAAATTAAAGATATTTAATTAAAAAATTTTTATAAATGTGGCAATTGTCTTGCAATTTTTCTATTTTCAACAGAAGCTGAAACTAAACCATATCTATTTCTTCCTTTAGCTTTCTTAGTTTTATTAGAAAGTAAATGTCTTTTACAAGCTTTTCCTAGTATAAACTTACCTGTTCAAGTAACTTTAACTCTTTTTTTTACTCAACTTCTTGTTTTTAAAGTCATAAATTAAACAGTTATAAATTAAATTTTATTTAGTAGATTTAAACATCATAATAAATGTAGATCACATTTTTTTGATATTTCAATCCATTTTATAGAAAGGAGAAATCATATTAACAAAAAGTTCTATTTTTTCTCTTGCTATATTCTCATAATGATTTTCTCTTCATTTCAACATAAGTGTTAACTTAAGAGGGTGTCATCAAATTGCAAATTTTTCAGCTTGATTTTTTTTTACTTCTAAATCGTGCTCTGATATTTTAAAAGTTATTCTAACTGTTTTTATATCTGGAGCTTTTCATTTTTGCTTATTCCTTTGCTCTTGTTTCTTCTGTCTATAAAGATATTTTCAATAATCTAAAACTTTTACTATGGAATAACCTTCTTTTTTAGTTATTTCCATTAAATCTAATCAAAGTTCAGATGATTTTATTTTTGCATCATTTAAAGACATATCTCATAAAAACTCACCTTCTTCATTGATTAGCTGAACTTTATGAGCTTTTATCTCATCATTAATCGGTTTTCTTTTTTCTTCCATCCAATTGTCAAAAAATATTAATTTAAAGCTAGTTCTTTTAACATTTTAGAAAATTTTGCCTTTTTTCTTGAAGCATTATTTCTATGAATAATATTCTTTTTCACTAATTTATCGATAATAGATTGTAATCATGATCTCACATTTCTAACTCAACTTTTTGTATTAGAATCTTCTACTTTTTCATTTGCCCATACTTTTTTTGCAGCTTCTAAGTCCTTATCTCTTATAGCTTTTTCAAAAATTTTTCTAGTTTCAGTATATATACCTTTGTAGAAACTATTTTTTTGTTGTCTTTTCTCACTTTGTTTTAAAGCTTTCTTTGCTCACTTAATTATTGGCATTTTTACAAAAATTTTATGAATAAAATAATTCCGACTTTTCGGTTATTTTATCCAAAAAGTCAATAAGCAAGCGAGATTATATAGAAAATGCTTAAATAGTCAAATTTTTTAGAGTTTATTTTTCTATTTTTATTATTAATTTTGAAAAAATAGATTTTTTATTAAGATTAAAATGTTTTTTAAATTATAATTTTAATAAATGAACAATCTAAAGCATATAGAAATAAATATTTGAAAAGCTTGCAATAATAAATGTAGGTTTTGTATGAGTTCTAAATCAGAACTTTGGGATATAAAATTTGTAAAATTAGAAATTCTCGAAGAAAAGATAAAATCTTATTTTGATAAATGATATAGATCTATATGATTTTTGGGTTGAGATATTTCAATTCATCCTAACATTCTAGAAATTCTTTCTTTTTGTAAAATTTTGGGTTATAAATCAATAAATTTAATAAGTAATTGAATGAAATTTGATGATGTAGAATTTGCAAAAAGAATAGTAGAATCTTGAGCTACAAGAATGAATTTTTCAGTCCATTCTCATATGGAAGAAATTGAAGATTATTTAACTCAAGTAAAGTGATGACTTAAAAAAAAAATCAAAGCAATAGATAATTTTGTAGAACTTCATAAAAAATGATTGCTTAAAGATGCATTAAGTGTAAATATTGTTTTGAATTCAAAAAATTGTCAAACAATAGTTGAAACAGTGTTGTTTTATTTTTTCAAAAAAGAAGTCAAAGACATTAGAATAAATTTTATTTGGCTTAATAATGATACAGAGGAAAGTTGGGGAGATTTAAAAATAAGTTACACTGAATTTCTCCCTTATTTGAGAAAATTGATTTATATTTCCATTAAATATAGTATAAGAATTACTTTTGATACAGTCCCAGCTTGTATTCTTTATCAAATTGACACAAAAAATTATAAAAATCTTATCAAACAATTTCTTTGAGAAGATCAAGATCATATAGTTGAAATTGACCACATAAACAATAATGATAATTTTGATTGGAAAAAAAGAAAAAAAGATATGTTAAAGGTCCAATTTGATAATTGTGAATATTGTCAATATAGAGAATCTTGTCAATGAGTTCGGAAAAATTATCCATTATTGTATGGAAGTTGAGAATTTAAGCCAATAAAAAGTGAAAAAATATAATAAAACAAACTATATACTATATTAAATGAATTTCAAAGTTGAGAAAACTCTTTGAATCATTAAAAAAGTAAAAAATGATAAATACTTTTTAATTTGGCTGTTTTCTATAATAATATTTGAAACCAAGAAAAACTAAAGATTTCTTAAATGAAGCTAAAATGTTTTTAGATAATGAAAAATATTTTACAGAATATTGAAAATAATTTCTTTTGAAAAAAATTGAGAACTCAATGTATAATTTCAAAGACAAAATAAAATCTCATTATTCTAACAATAAAGAAATTTTAGATAAATATTTATATATAGATAATTTATTTAATAATTTATAATTTTTATGGAAAGAATAGCTGTTTATTGAAAATGATGAATTTGAAAATCTACTATTTCCAGTAATATTTCTGGACAATTTTCTTTGAGAGGGAAAAAAGTTTTGCAAATAGGATGTGATCCAAAAGCAGATTCTACTAAAAAAATTACTTGAGGTAAAAGAATCCCAACTGTTATGGAAATGCTAACAAAACAAAGTGATTATGTTAGTGTAAAAGAATTGACAGTAAAATGATTTAATGGAATAGATTGTATTGAAGCAGGATGACCAATACCTTGAACTTGATGTGCTTGAAGAGGGATTTCAAAAATGTTTGAAATTTTTGATGATATAGATTTGTTAGAAGAAGATTATGACTTGATGCTTTTTGATGTTTTATGAGATGTTGTTTGTTGAGGTTTTGCTTCTCCTCTTAGAGTTTGATATGGAAAAAAAATTTTTATAGTTATTTCTGAAGAAGTTATGAGCATGTATGCTTGTAATAATATTTGCAAAGCTGTAAATCAATATAGTAAGAATGGAATTTATGTAGGATGAATTATTGTAAATGCTAGAAGTAATTCTCTTAATAAAGATATAATAAAAAAGTTTGTAGAAAAAATATGACTTGAAATTATTGCTTTTATTCCTAGGAGTGATGTTATTTCTTGTGCAGAATACAAAGCTAAGACTTTGGCAGAATATGCACCAGATTCTGAAGTTGCTAAAATTTTTGACAAACTAGTTGATGATATTTTGGCAATTTCTTGAAAAAAAAATGAGCCAAAACCAATGACTGAAGAAGAGTTCGATGATTTTTTTCAATCATTTGAAATAGAGCCAGAGTGAATTTAGGTGGTATTACTATTTTTTTAAATATTCTATGAAAAATAACGAACATATAAAAAAGAGAATTATTTATCCAAAAGATTTCTTTGAGAAAAGATTTAAACCATCTATGCAAAGCCATTTTTCGTTTTCAAAGGTCTTTTCATTGGTGTATCCAAATTTTTCAAAAGAAATTGAAATAAAAACTATTGAATGGAATAAAGAAAGGTTAATAATTATTTTGACTCAAAAAAAATCTTGAGAAATATTACATTTAGAATTTAGAGATAATTTTTGAATCAAAAAATGTGGTTCTTTGCTTTGTTCTAATAATTTGTGTTGTTGAGTTCATTATCAAGTATGAAATGAAATATTTTTAAATTTCTTGGTTCATCTTTTGGTTAGATGAGAAAAATTTAATCTAGCAACTTTTTTGGAAATACTTGCCAAAGATGTAAAAGCAAAAAAAGAATATTATTCTATTTTTAATAAACCTATTAGATGAGCTTTTTCTGTAATTCAAGATTGGGCTCATCCTTTGCAAAAAGTTAGATTTATCGCTAATGAAGGTTTTGTTAGAAATGCTGATCAAAGTATTAATTTAGATTTACCAAATATTTCTATTCACCATTCAGAAAGAGAGTGTCAATGAATAACTCCAAATAATAAAGAAAGAGGATATCATTTCTTTAATTTTCCAAAAAGCTATTATTGAAACAAATTTAATGATAAATATTATTATCTAACTTCTGAAGAAAAACAAAAATATTTATCTTGAGAAAGTTCTTGAAAATCAATGTGACTTTCAACTGATCTTGATGAAAATGATATAGTAATGTGATGATGAACAGATAAATTAAGTAATGCAATAGAATATGCAATAGAAAATATAGAAAAAAATAATTCAAAAATTAAAAGAGACTGATATTAAAGCTGTTGGATTATCCGCATTACTTACTACAACTATGCTGAATATGAAAACTATAATTGAAGATTTAAGAGCAAATGGTTTTACTTTGCCTGTTGCAATAGGCGGTGCGCCTGTAAGTCAAAAATTTGCCGATGAAATAAAAGCTGATTTCTATTCACCTGACCCAGCTGGTTTTCTTAATTATCTTAACAATAATTTGAATTGATTTGAAACAACAAGAAAGTAAAATATTTAATTTTGATTTTGAGAAGATAACCGAAGATGGTTCTTCTTTGAAGAATTTACTATTGAAAGAATTCTCTCCCGAAATTATAGATGAATATTTTCAAGATTTGTTCTCACTGCTAAGACAAAAATCAAAAATTGTGGCGGGTTATGTTTACTTCGATTCTACTGATATGAGAGTATTCAACAATAAAATTAAAATTAAAATTAAAAATCAGTTATTTGAAATTGGAAAGATAATTTACAGAAGCCTGAAAGATGCAGAGTCATTATATATCATCGTTTGTACGATTGGTGAAAAAGTCGAAAAGTCAATCTTGAAATTTTTTGATGAAGGGAATTCATTAGAAGGTTATATTCTTGATAAAATGGCTTCTGAACTCGTTGAGTTATCAGCAGATTATCTTGAGTTCATTATTAAAAGAGAAGTAAATAAATCACAAATTA